>JAUILF010000460.1 GCA_030433135.1 Bacteroidia bacterium
GCAGTCAGCAGTCCACAGTCGGCAGTCCACAGTCAGCAGTCCGCAGTCCGCAGTCAGCAGTCCCCAGTCAGCAGTCCCCAGTCAGCAGTCCCCAGTCAGCAGTCCCCAGTTAGCAGTATTCAGTCAGCAGTCAGCAGTCGACAGTATTCAGTACCCAGAGGAGCAGTCTTTAGCCCTTGAATGGCAGTTTAATACCTGGTAATTAGAACATCAATTTAAGGAATATAGAATATGTATCTAATTGATTAACTGATAATTGTCCCCCTTGAGGGGGATTAAGGGGGTGGAATAGAAGTTCTTCATTTTCTGCTGCAAGCATTTCGTTTTTTGAAGAATGATAAACAACCGATAAACCACCAGAAACCATGATAAACCATGATAAACCATCAGAAACCACCGATAAACCACCGATAAACCATGATAAACCATGATAAACCATCAGAAACCCAGATGAACTCCAATGAACCACGATAGCCAGCAGGCCAATTAGCCAATTGGCCAACAAGCTATTTCAGAAACTATTATTTTTGCAGCGATGAAGAAACTAACCAGACAACCGTTGAAATCCCTGCTGATGGCCGGGGTTTGTTTTTTGACCATTATTTCCTGCGCTTCGCAGGGGGAGAAAAGTAGTGGACCAGCTGTGGAAATTAAGCCAGGTAGCTATAAAGCCACGATCAATACAGTGGGAGTTGGGGAAGATGTGAAAGCCTATTCCATGACTTCAGATGTGACCTTTACGTTTGAGGAAGACAATGTTTTTGTTTATTCGGTGAGAGCGATGGGAAATGCCATTGATGATGTAGGTCAGTGGGAGATCAGAGGTGATTCCCTTCATATATTTGCCCTGGAGAAAGGGCCTGACTCTGCATTTGAGTTGGTTGAAGTGGGAGAGGGTCAATACGAGATCAATGGCCCCAATCGATTTGTCCTCACGCGAAGTGACGAGGAGATGACACCGTCCAGGAATTAAAAGCATACTATACTTATCCGATTTTTGTGATTTACCGAAGCAATCTTGCTCAACGCTTGCTCAACGGACCAGTGTAAAAGTCTTATTTTACGCTGATTCCTTAACACTTGAAGAAGCTTGAATATGAAAAGACCTGGTAAAGCACGCAATTGGTCCTTCCTTATACTATCCGGACTGTTTCTGGTAGTTACTTTTTATGCCCGGGGGCAAGAGCCCTTTTCCACCAAATTTGAGCCTATGGATGTCTTTGATATCGAAATGGCTACCGATCCGCAAATCTCTCCCGAAGGTGACCGTATTGCTTATGTACGTAGCCATATGGATATTATGACCGATCGGAATATCAGCAATATCTGGTTGATCAATTATGATGGTACACAAAACCGTCCTCTTTCTACCGGTGACAAAAGTCATTATTCCCCTCGATGGTCCCCGGATGGAGAGAAGTTGGCCTACATTTCGGGCAGGGAAGGTTCCAGCCAGATCTATATGAGTTGGTTGAATGAAAACAGTGAGGTCCGACTTTCAAACCTGACCGGATCACCGGGAAACCTCACCTGGTCCCCTGATGGCAAGTGGCTGGCTTTTAGTATGAGTGTGCCTGCAGAAGGAGGCAAGAGTTTTGCTAGCATGCCCAAAAAGCCGGAAGGTGCCAAATGGAGTGATCCCCCCAAGGTTATTGACAAAATGCAATACCGTCGTGATGGGGGTGGCTATGTCAGGGATGCTTATTCGCAGATTTTTGTGCTATCAACTGATGGTGGAACTGCGTTGCAGGTGACGAATGGCGATTTTAATCACGGAGGTACTTTGTCCTGGTCGTCTGACAGTAAGGGTGTTTTCTTTTCGGCCAATCACCATGAAGACAGAGATTTTCAAGTGCGAAATTCTGAGATTCAATACGTGGATCTCGAAACCAGAAAAGTAACGGTATTGACTGATCGTAATGGGCCTGATTTTTCTCCTGTGATATCTCCGGATGGTGAAAAAATAGCCTACCTGGGTTTTGATGATGATTTGCAGGGGTATCAGATTACAAATCTGTACGTCATGAATACGGATGGTTCGCAATCTGTATGTATCACTTGTGATTTTGATCGGGATGTGGGAGATATACAATGGGCTCAAGATGGTGATGCTCTTTTTTGTCAGTATGATGATGAGGGAAATACTAAGATTGCCCGAGTGTCGATGAGTGGTGAAGTCATGGTTTTGGCTGAGGACGTAGGTGGGCTGACATTAGGCAGACCCTATAGTGCAGGTTCTTTTACTGTGTCCCAAAAAGGCAATTTTGCTTTTACTCATAGCACACCTGATCATCCGGCAGATCTCGCTGTTGGTACTGCCATTGATAACATCAAAAGATTGACTCACCTAAACGATGACCTGTTCCATTTTAAGCAACTCGGTGAAGTAGAGGAGATATGGTATGAATCCTCTCATGACCAAAGGAAAATCCAGGGCTGGATTTGCAAACCTCCGGATTTTGATTCCGATAAGAAGTATCCCCTAATCCTCGAAATACATGGAGGTCCATTTGCCAATTATGGAGATCGATTTACTGCCGAGATACAATTATTCGCCGCTGCAGGATATGTCGTTTTATATACCAACCCAAGAGGCAGCACCAGTTATGGTGAAGAGTTTGGAAATTTGATTCACCATAATTATCCAAGCGAAGATTATGACGATCTGATATCAGGAGTAGATGCGGTGATAGAGAAAGGCTATATTGATGAAGACCGGCTATACGTAACAGGTGGTAGTGGAGGGGGAGTTCTTACCAGCTGGATTGTCGGTAAAACAAATCGTTTCAGAGCTGCGGTGGTAGCGAAACCGGTGATCAACTGGTATAGTCACGTTCTTTATGCTGATAATCCCGGCTTTTTTGCCAGGTACTGGTTTCCGGGCTATCCCTGGGAGTACCCGGAACACTATCATGACCGGTCACCTATATCGTTGGTGGGCAATGTTACCACACCAACCATGCTACTTACCGGTGAAGATGATTTCCGAACCCCGATGGCTGAAACGGAACAATACTATGCAGCCCTCAAACTGAATAAGGTAGAAACTGCTATGGTCAGAATACAGGGAGCAGGGCATGGGATCGCCAACCGGCCCAGCAACCTGATTGCCAAGGTGGTTTACATTCTTGGATGGTTTGATAAATACAAGTAAAAGAGCAAGTTGATGTTGAGAAGACCTAGAAGAAATCGTCAGTCAGCGGGAATACGGCAAATGCAACAGGAAACCAGGTTACACGTGAGCAATCTGGTCTACCCCTTGTTTTTAGTCGATGGGAAAGGTATCCGTACCGAAGTGTCTTCCCTGCCGGGCAACTATCGGCATTCTCCGGATGAGGCGCTCCGGACAGTGGAGAGTTGCCTGGAGTTGGGATTAAGCAACTTTATCTTGTTTCCATCCATAGAAGAGAAGTTAAAAGACAAGGAAGCGACTTTTAGTTACCATCAGGATAATTTCTACCTCAAAGTAAGCCGGAAAATCAAGGAAGCATTTCCCGAATCAACCCTGATCAGTGATGTAGCCATGGATCCTTACAGCTCGGATGGACATGATGGATTAGTCAGTAACGGACAAATACTCAATGATGAAACATTGCCGATCCTGGGGAAAATGGCAGTAGCCCAGGCTCAGGCCGGTTTTGATATTATTGGTCCATCAGATATGATGGATGGACGGGTGGGATACATCCGGGAAGCAATGGATGATAGTGGATTTACCAATGTGGGCATCATGAGTTATACCGCCAAGTATGCCAGTGCTTTCTATGGGCCTTTCCGGGATGCCCTGGACTCAGCACCAAAGGATGGCGATAAAAAGACTTATCAGATGAATCCGGCCAATCGTCGTGAAGCTTTGCTGGAGGCCGAGTTGGATACCCTGGAGGGTGCTGATTATCTAATGGTCAAGCCAGCCCTGCATTACCTCGATGTCATCAGTGATCTAAAAGCATCTTCGGACCTTCCGATAGCAGCCTATCATGTGAGTGGAGAATGTGCCATGTTAATTGCCGCCTGCGAGAAAGGCTGGCTGGACTACCAACAAGCTATGCCTGAAGCAGTACTGAGTATTAAGCGGGCCGGAGCCGATGTGATTATTACCTACTTTGCCCGTGACCTTGCGGAAATACTCAAAAACAGCTAGGAAGGTGTTGATAAACTCAGGTTGATGCTGCAGCCGTAAATGATAGAATCCTACGAAAGGGTTTGAGGTCTATGACATTCTCCATAAATACTTATGGACCCTGAGGGCCTCATAAAGGGCTACCTTTTCTTTCGGGCTTAATG
>JAUILF010000461.1 GCA_030433135.1 Bacteroidia bacterium
TCCCTGCCTACCAGGGTAGCACTGGCTTTTATACCAGTCTTTTATTCCACACCTAAGTTCTGAATCCCCCAGTCATATTCTTATCCCAGGATCTGAGCCGTGTGATCTTTGGTCTTGACCTTGGTGATTACCTCTTCAATGATACCCTTCTCATCAATTATGAAAGTCGTACGCAGGATTCCATCAAACTCTCTTCCCATAAATTTTTTACGTCCCCAGACACCATATGCCTCAATGACTTCCCTGTCAGTGTCGACCAAAAGAGGAAAAGGCAAATCGAACTTGTTAATAAAGTTCTGGTGTTTGCGTGCTGAATCTGCACTGACTCCCAGTAAAGCGTAACCTGCCTCTTGCAAATCAGAATAATGGTCCCTCAGGTTACATGCTTCAGCTGTACAGCCCGGAGTGTTGTCGCGGGGATAGAAAAAAAGGATAAGCTTCTTCCCTCGGTACTGTCCCAGGGTTACTGAAATTCCATCCTGGTCCTGGCTTGAAAAATCAGGAGCAGGGTCACCTGCACGGAGGTGGGTGGTTGATAGATCACTCATTACTAAATCAATTACGGAATCTAATTTCATGTACGCTTTCATTTCGCACATGATCCTTAACCAATAAACGGAAGAGATGTTCACCTTTTGGCCAATCTTCCATTGAAATGTCATAGGTTAGCCTTTGGGTACGTTGATCATATGTACCCAACACCCATTTGTCATCGATGGTCCCACTATATTGAAGATTACCTCCGGAGTAGTCGTCAGCGATGTATACCTGTAGGACAAATCGAGCACTTGCAGTTGAATTCCGGAGAACTGTAATTTCAGGAGGTTGTCTGTCTGCGACAATGCTAAATGTTCCAAAAGACATCGACCTTCCGATGAGGTGTCCGCCAGAATACCTCGAAGGAATGCTGTTTACTCTGTTTTCATCCGAGTTTACCATTATCAGCTTGCGCTTGATGCTATCAGGTGTAGATTGGGTTGGCATTTGGATATGAATTGGTTTTTTCAGTGCCGACTCAGTACTCCCAATGATTATTGCGTGCGACCATTGATCCTTCTTCCAGGCTGTATCTATGCTCAGGCGACCATACAAGGGTTCGAATAATGAATGTTTTAGCCAGGATATTTGAATACCACAAGTGTCCAGAGCGAAGGGTTTTTCCGGATATGCTTTAAAATCGTAAACGGGATACTTCACGGGTGAAACTTCTGATTTACGTCTAACCCAAAACTCAGACCTGACTGTGTTTCCGTGGAAGTCAGTAATAACTACCTCAACTCTCTGTGGTTGATCCTTGTACAGGGTAATGATACCGTTAATCGACTCATCCTGGTGCAAACTGATATCTCCGGGTGAACTTCTGTAGCATTTTTGCCTGTGCTTTCCCGATCGAATGAAATGCGCATAGTCTATATGAGACCTATACAAGTCGGATTGGAGATCCGTAATAGAGTCAAACCTGCACTGGTATGCGAGATTTCCATTGACGACAACCCTGGTCGAGAAGATGCCGTTCTTGTTGATTCCCTGGTTGAATGGATCGATAGTGGTGACATCCAACCCAATACGCCAGGCATCGATTTCCAGTGTATCACCAGGGCTACCCGAGCCGGGTGAAAGACTCAATCTGTGATACGACTGGTACCTGTAGTCGAGATGGTTAATGCCGACTTCATGGAGAAGAGGAGCAATGTCATCTTCAATCTTGAGGTTAAGCAGGAGCGGATTGACCCTGGTATGGTTGTCGGTATTCATGAGCTCCATGTGCAGGTGGGGTCCAAAGGAGTGTCCGGTGGAACCCATGATTCCAATCCAGGATCCAGCCCTAACCGGAAATGTTCCCTTTCCTGGCTCTACGGTTACTTCAAATTGCTGCCTCTCATACTGCTTAGCCAAAATCAAGGAATCTAATCCCGGTGAAAATTTTTCCAGGTGAGCGTATATGGAAGTGAACCCGTTTGGGTGACACACATACACCGCATTTCCAAATCCACCTGCCGAAACCGATGCAAGGCTGATGTAACCGTCCATTAAAGCGAAGATGGAATCTCCTGCAGTACCGCGGGATGATTTGATATCAATCCCTTCATGGAAATGGTTTGGTCGCAGTTCTCCGAAAGTGCCCGAGAGCCGTATGGGAGCATGAACGGGAGGGGCTACAGGAAGGGAATTGTCCGGTAGCTGAGCGTACAATCCCTGGACAATACCGATAAAATACAGAATGCTGATGCAAATGGTGTACCTCAAAAAACACAAATCATTCATCGTATGGAAGTAATGATCGAAGAGCAGAAAGATAGAACAGCCCCTGATCCCTGATTTGTTGGATCAGGTTCTCAATTTGATCATGATGTTGACTCATATACTTCGAAATAACGGCTTCCCTCAACTTCTTGTCAAACCAGAAGACTTCGCGATTGCGCCTGTTTTTAGCAAGGTTCTGCTTTTTGAGAAAGGCATCCATATGATTCCAGATCTCGCTAAATTTGTTCGGTTCATGCGAAGTAGCCAGTAGTATTTCATCCACCCTGTTGCGATCCATAGTTTGTTTCCAGGAAGACCTGTATTGAGCCTGTGTTTTTTCAGCTGCTCTTTTTAGGTCGCCGTCATGCTTGGTGATGATGATGCAGTCCGCATTTTCCATGATCCCCTTTTTCATACTTTGTAGGTCATCTCCTGCACCAGGTTGGATGAGCAGTGTAAACAGGTCTGCCACATATTTGCCTTCTCCTTCGGATTGACCTACTCCAACCGTCTCGATAAGCACGATGTCATAACCTGCAGCTTCACAGAGGAGTGTACTTTCGTAGGTGCACAGACCAATTCCACCGTATATACCGGCACTCGGGGATGGCCGAATATATGCTTCCTTATGTTTTCCAAGCAACTCCATGCGGGTCTTGTCACCCAGAATACTTCCATGCGTCTCCCGGCTGGATGGGTCAATGGTAAGAACGGCGACTTTTTTGCCCTGATTTACCAGGTACATACCCAGGTATTCTATAAAAGTGCTTTTTCCAACTCCCGGGGCTCCACTGATGGCGATACGGTAGGCAGACTGATCGCACTGACTAACCAAAACCAGTAATTCATTAGCCTTTATCTTATCGGATTCCAGAGTGCTTTCAATCAACGTCAGGCCCTTGCTGAGGGCAAAACGATCTCCGGAAAGAATACGCTCAAATAGACTATGTGGGTCGACGCTGGACATTGAGATTTTTGCTGGAACTATTCAGGCTTATATTGACATAAGGACCTGGAAATCAAAAACTAACATTAACTAATATTTCACATTTGGTTTGCAGAGGTTAAAGTAAGATTAAATACCTCTGCAGGCGTTCGGATAGTTGGTAATAACAGCAAAAATACCATAGCTTGGTGAATACATAGGTTTACGTTTTGATAAAATAAGTTCAGGGAGTGGTTTGGCTAGGTATTTACCTTGGTGCTCCCATACCATCCCTGAACTTTTGTACTTCCTTCCATGTGTTTTCAGCCAATAATAGGGTGAGTTTGTCTATGTAGTAGCTTCCTGCTAATGGATCGGTAACCTGGTCAAGATATCCTTCCAGTTTGAGAATGTGATGAATTGACCGGATATTATGACGCATTTTTTCACCTTCTTTCCCCGGTGGCACTTCGATGGACAACAGTTCAACACCAGCCAATACCGCTGATATGGCTTTGGTAGTGAGCGAAATCATGGCAGCTCTCGGATCTTGCTTCAGGGGTTCAGATACATTAGCCTGTATGGCGGGATTAGGGAATCCATGCAGTTCATAGGCGTTAAAGAGGTTATGTGCAAGTATCTTGATGGCCCGGAATTTGGCTATTTCCAGCAGAAAGTCGTGAGAAACAGGCATCTTGATCAAGACACCGGATTTTATGTCTCCCGGCTCAACCAGAGAGAACCAGTCAATCAATCGCTTCACTATTTGCAGAAGTTGCTGTAAGACTCCAAGTTCTTCCGGGGTCTCGGCATACAGTACCGTTTTGGCTGGATTCAGGGTGCGGCTCCATTGAATGAGTTCCTGCTGATCTTCTACGGAGTATGAAGCACATTGAACAGATTTAATGCGTATATCAGACAGCGATTTCAGCTGATTGATTGAGGAAAGGTACAGATGGCAGGATAGATCACTCAGTTGGTCTGTGTCCGGCCATTTGGACATGTCAAGTTGGTCATGTCCTTCCCTGATTAGGATGTGGTCCATGTCAAAACCCAGGGAGTCAGTCATTTCAACTGAACTGGGAATACCAGTAAAGACATCTACAGATTGCCAG
>JAUILF010000049.1 GCA_030433135.1 Bacteroidia bacterium
TTGAGTAGAAATCGGACTGCAAGCATTGTCAAATCCCCACTTTTTTCAAAGCAAAAAACCTGCGAAAGAAGAGACGAACTATTCATTGTCTGCCAAAAAATGACAGAACTTGATCATTAATGTAATAATCCAGAATAATGATAAAAAGTCAGCCATCCTCTCTTTTTCTTGCTCTCCAACGTTTGTATAGGAAAGTGAGTCCGCCCAAAACAATGATGAGAGACAGAAGAATGCCAGCCAATTTACCAAGGGACATTCCGTCCTTAAGTACTGCCAAAAGCACTATCGCCACCAAAAGCAAGGTGGGGATCTCATTAAATAGCCTCATTTTGACGGAACTCATAGGTTTGTGACCCATTTTTAGTTTTCGCATTAAGGGAATGTTATAATGATGGTATATCACCAGCAATAGTACCAGGGTAAGTTTTACATGCATCCAACCCATGCTCAGATAGGTGGATTCTACTATCAGCATGGCTATCCCACCAATCAATGTCAGTATCATGGCAGGATTCATAATGAGGCGAAAGAGACGCTCTTCCATAATCGTTAACTGACTGCAGATCACATCTCTTTCGGGTTGTTCCAGATCCAGGGCTTCTATATGATACACCAGTAACCTGGGCAAATAGAAAAGTCCTGCAAACCAGGCTACAAACCCGATGATATGAATCGCCTTGAATGTCAGTAATGTCATGAGATCTTTACTTTGTATCGTAACCCGGGTTCATAATGTTCAAAAGTACCTACCTTGGCGGATATATTTAGACAACACATATGAAATACTTCCATCTATTACTGTGTCTGCTCTTTGTCAGTACCTTTTCCATGGCACAATTGCAACGAGTTTCCTTACCAGATCATTTGGACGAGCCTGCCTTCAGAATACCGGTAGCTGACTTTGCCAGGCAGACGGGTAATACGGTGGGACCCGAAGTTGAGGTGCCTCGTTCTCTGAATTTTCTGGCACCGGAGGTAAATATTGGTGTAACCACTTACGATCTGCAGAGCAATGCCTCTGTAAGTAGTCGTTTTTTGGTAGAGCCATCGGGCAAGAGAACCGCCGTTTGGATGCAATCCCGTGCAGTGGATGATATAAATGATGATCGGGGTACCGGACTCAATATCTATGAAGGTGGTTGGCAGGAGATGCCAGACGAACGGATTGAATCGGTTAGAACCGGGTGGCCATCTTTGGTACAACTAGGAGACGGAACCTATGTGGTGTCTTCCCATACAGTTGACAATACCATAAACCTGGCCAACAGTGCTGACGGTTCCTCGTGGTCGGAGAGTATACTTCCGACCAATGTTTCTTTTGGTTTGCTCTGGCCCAGATTGGCATCCGGTGGACCTGATGGTATGTCCTTACATGCCATCGCCCTGACAGCTCCGGATGATAACCTGAATCCTCAGGAGTACCTGGGTGTAGACGGGCATTTATTGTATTACCGGTCCCTGGACGGTGGTCAGACCTGGGATAAAATTGACCAGGTGCTTCCAGGCCTGGATAGCACCAGTTATGCTTTTTTGAGTGCTGATACCTATAGTGTACATGCCCGGGAAAATGTAGTAGCTATTTTATTATATGGAGAATGGGGTGACCTTTCATTATTTAAGTCCGAAGACAATGGGGAGACCTGGGAAAGGACCATCATCAATGATTTTCCACTTGATGGATATAGCATAGATGACGGCTATACCATTGAGGATATCGAATTTGATGAATTTGCTCCTGATTCCCTGGCGATCTACACTACTAGTGGCGAAGGTGATGCGATCATTGACAATAATGGAATGGTGCATGTCACCTATGCCGAATCCTATGTTATGGATAACGATACTTCGGATGATGCATCTTCTTATTATCCTGGATGGTCAGGTATAGCCTATTGGAACGAGTCCTTCTCCGGAGAACCTTTACTGATAGGAGGATTGATTGACTACAACGATAACGACACCATCGACATTGCGGGTGATGAAATCCCGCGTTATGTTAATAGCACGGCCACGAATACACCCACGATGGCTATGGATGTTGGTGGAGGAATATACGTTTGCTATGCGGCGGTATCTGAGGAGCATTTCAATGAGCAGGATGAGCAACACTACCGGCATTTGCTGGCGGTGCGGTCCAACGATGGGGGCAACAACTGGGGCCCCATGATCGATCTGATCAATGATGATCTGGTTGATCCGGAGTTCAATGATTTCCTGGAAACCGTCTACCCGGTAACCGCTGAAATGGTGGATGACACCTTTCATGTTATTTATCAGCAGGACTTTTTCCCGGGTCACCGTTTTACGGATGAACAGGATCCACTCATTGACAACTTTATTGTCTACCTGGCAGTCCCAGCTGATTATGTTCCCGATGAGACCGTGTCTTCAGCCGTTGATTTCACCAATGAGGTTGGTATCACGGCCTATCCCACTATTACAGAGGGAATGATCCAGTTTCGTTCAGAAGAAGTCATTCAGGGGAAGGTAAGTTTGGAGGTCTATGACATGGTAGGTCGCAGACACATTGTACAGTCTCATACACAATTGCCTGATGGGATAGATTTGACCACCATCAGCACCGGCTCATACATATTGATTATTCGCACTGAACAGGGAAACGCGGTTCAACGGATTTTCAAAAAATGATTATGTGGTAGAAAGCGGTAAAAAAGTATATTTGCGCCTTGAACAAGTAGTTTGTTCTTTGATGTGATATGCCGCAGTGGCGGAATTGGTAGACGCGCACGTTTCAGGGGCGTGTATTCTTACGAATGTGGGGGTTCGACTCCCCCCTGCGGCACTCTCACTTCTTCTTTTTCTTCTTGCTTGATTTGGCCTGGGGATTGAAATTCAGGGCCATTTGTAACCAGAAGTCCAGATCCTCGTCCAGGTCGATTCCCTTTTCCTGCACAAACACATAACCTTTCATGGGTCTGCCGGTAAAGTCCATCGGTATGCATCCTTCACGGGACAAAGCCTGATCCATATTGTCTTCGCCTATACGGCACATAAGCAGAGGTTTACCGGTTTTCTTATCCAGGTGGGTTCCCACACACATCTTGTCATCTACCATAAAACAAAGACCACCCATCATCTTTTTGCTCTCATAAGCAATGTTCTTACTGGTGAAGAAGCGACCGATGCGGTCCGCCAGGTGTTCGTCGTAGGCCATTTTATATTTATAGTTGAAAATTGGAGAACTTAAGATAGCGCATTAATTAAAGACTTTCTTTTTTGACGAAATAAAGTGGTCACGTTTCCCGGCTTGGTCCTATTTGAATACCTGATCCGTGTCTCTTAACTGGTTTGCATGATATTGCGTGAATACGTTAGGATTCGATATTTTAGGATCTTATGAGTGACAAGGAGTACTTTTCTCAGCTGTACGAGATTGCGAGTCATCTCAATAAAGAGTTTTCTTTGCCGGCAACATTGAGAGTTGCTCTGGAGAAAACGGTGGAGCTGTTAAGTCTGGAAACCGGCTGGATTTGGCTGGTTGAGCCCAATGCGAAATCTGTGTATCTGGCGGCATCCTACAATTTGCCTCCTGCGTTGAGTGATTACCCTGAGCGGTTATCAGGATGGTGCTATTGTATTGAAAAATATTTGTCCGATGTGCTTGCCGAGGGTAGAAATATTAGTGAAATAACTTGCTCAAGACTGAAGGATATCAAGTCGGGGACCCGGGATCTCAGGTTTCACGCTACTATTCCCATCACCACACTTGGTCAGAAGGTCGGTCTCCTAAACCTCGTTAGTCGGGAAATTCAACAATTCTCAGAAAGGGATCTTTCTCTTCTTAATACCATTTCTGAGTTAATTGGAATGGCCATTCAAAGGACCAGGATACAGGAGTCTTATTCAAATCAACCCTCCCTGAGGGAAGGAGCACTGAGAGAAGTACTGCAACGAGTCCTGCAGCCCAGTATGAAAACCCTGGTGACGGATTTGCAACAGACAGTTTCATTGCTGAACGAAAAGGACACCGCAAAGGCTATTCAAGTAATAAATCATCTTGTGAACACGACCAGTCAACTGCAAAACCAATTGGAAGCAATTGCTGATGAAACTGAACAAAAGCAGGAAGATGGAAAGCAATCCGAAACCATCATGTATCCGACTTCTCCACTTACGAAGAGGGAGCTTCAGGTATTGCAACAAGTGAGAAAAGGTCTTGGCAATAGAGAGATAGGTGAACAACTATATATTGCCGAGCGTACTGTGAAGTTTCATTTGACTTCGATATTATCCAAGCTCAATGCGAAGAACCGCACCGAGGCGGTTAACAATGCCATACAGAGAGGTATTATGGGGAACTAGTAGGATAGTTGGGGCACATGCAAAAAAGACAACGGGCATATTGACAATGACGAGTAACGACTGATATATGGTAATACACACCGACGGTACGACCGGACTAACTGGACTTGACCAACAATACAACTGGAAAGAGACGACTGACAAAGAAGAAAAGAGAAAAAGCCCCCGCTTCGCATTTTTGAAAATATCTGCCAACGCATGTGGTTCTTCCCACTTTTGTCACTGTTGGATATGTGTGTTGGAAAAGCAGGAAGAGCCACATTTTGCTAAAGCCCAATCCTGATAAATTAACCAACTTTAGTTAAATTTGCGATCGTGAAATTTTTCTCAGTCATACTTTCGATCTACATACTTGCACTCAATGTGCAGCCAATATTGGATATGATTGATTATAGTAACGAAGACATCTGTATAGCATCCATTCACAATCCAGATGCAGATAACCAGCAGCCCATAGATAATGACGAAGATGGCTGCAATGACCTTTGTAATCCTTTCATGTCCTGCACAACGTGCCTCGGATGCACAGTTGCAGTTACTATTTTATTTTCGGAGCCATTCGAAAATCATGAAATTCAACTGACCGTCTACAAAAGTTTCAATACCCTTCAATATTCCGGCTCCATCTGGCAGCCACCTAAGATTGGGTAATGTTTAAAGTGTATTCGGCTTTAAGCCGAAAGTGGTGCTACGCACCGCCAAGCTATTTTTTAACATTATCAATCTTGAAACATTGGAAACAAAAATCATTTTGCTGCTATTGGCGGTATTTAATATAAGTTCTGTAATCGCTCAGAACACTTTCAGAGCTATTGTAACAGACAGCGAAACTCGGGAACCATTGGTTGGAGCTACTGCGGTTTTGCAGGAAACAACCAAGGGAAGTACTGCTAACCATGAGGGTTTATTCACCATTGAAGACATTCCTGATGGCAAGCAAATTATTATCTTTAGCTACATTGGTTATGAAACCAAATCAGACACCTTCAGTTTTCCTTTGAAACACACCGAACCTTTTCAAATTGAGCTGAACCCCCAAGCCGGTGAATTAGAGGAAGTTGTCATTTCTTCTACAAGAAGCACCCGAACTATTCAGGAAATTCCAACCCGAATTGAATTTATTGGCGAAGAGGAATTAGGAGAGAAAGCCAATATGAAAGCCGGAGATATTCGAATGCTCCTAAGTGAAAGTACGGGCATTCAAACTCAGATAACTTCTGCGACGTCCGGCAATGCTTCTATTCGTATTCAGGGGCTGGACGGGCGCTACACTCAAATTCTAAAAGACGGTTTTCCACTTTTTTCAGGTGCAGCAAGTGGGCTGGGTCTTTTACAAACTCCACCACTCGACCTCAAACAAGTGGAAGTTATCAAGGGTTCTGCATCTACCCTTTATGGAGGTGGAGCCATTGCGGGTTTAATAAACCTGATTTCCAAAACACCTTCTGAGGAAAGGGACCTACTTTTTCACCTGGATGTAAATTCCGGGATAGGGTTTGACCTGAACGGGTTTTATTCCAAACGTTTCGATAAGGTAGGCACAACCATTTTTGCTTCACATAACAGAAGCTGGGCTTATGACCCTGCGGGAATAGGCTTGTCGGCCATTCCACAATACGAGCGTTATGTATTTAACCCAAAGCTGCTCTTTTATTTAAGCGAAAAAACAAAATTGACCTTTGGAGTAAATGCAACGATAGAAGACCGTTTGGGAGGAGACATTCGATTTATTGAAGGAGAAGGGAACAGCATTCACAGCTATTTTGAAGAAAATGAAACGCAACGCTATTCGACTCAATTTAGCTTAGACCATAGGACTGAAAACGGATTATTCAACGTAAAAAACAGCGTAAGTTATTTTAATAGAAGTATTTCGATTCCCAACTATAATTTTGAAGGAACGCAGATTGCTTCTTTCTCAGAAGCCAGTTATGCCAGCGGCAATGAAAAGTTTGAATGGGTTGCAGGGGTAAATCTATGGACAGACCGTTTTGATGAAAATCAACTTGACACATTTCCAGTCCGTGATTACAATTTGAACACTCTTGGAGCATTTGGACAATCATCCTGGAAAGCAACTGAATGGCTGAACCTTGAAACGGGCTTGAGAACTGATTATGTTTTTGATTATGGTGTTGTCTTCCTTCCCCGAATTTCCGCTTTATTTAAAATTACACCAAAGTTATCTTCACGTATTGGTGGAGGTTTTGGCTATAAGGCGCCTACCATTTTCACAGAAGAAAGTGAGCGCATACAGTTTCAAAATGTCCTCCCCATTAACAGCAACATCAATGAACTTGAGCGGAGCTATGGGGGAAATTTTGATATTAATTACAGAACCATTATTGGCGAAGAAGTCAGTTTCAGCATTAACCAACTTTTCTTCTATACCTATTTAAACAACCCATTACTACTTGAATCGCTGCCATCCGGGTTGTATCAATTCGTAAATATTAATGGTCACATTGATACAAGAGGAGCCGAAACCAACATTAAAATAGCTTTTGACGATTTCAAATTATTCTTAGGCTATACATACACAGATGCCCGGCTTGATCAAGGTGGTACAGTGAGTGAAGCTCCTTTAACACCAAACCACCGGATCAATTCAGTTCTGTTCTATGAAGTTGAAGAAAAATGGAAAATAGGGTTAGAGGCATATTATTACAGTCCTCAAAAACTTAGTGATGGCACAACCGGACAGCAATATGTTATCGCAGGATTTATGGCTGAAAAACTCTGGGAGAATTTTTCCATCTACCTCAATCCTGTTTTTAGGGACATCTATGCCCCGCTTGACGGTTTTCTGATTAACGGAGGTATTAAGCTCAACATTTAATGGCATGAAGAAGACAGTTTATAAAATTCAAAAGATGGACTGCCCCAGTGAAGAACAGATGATAAGAATGAAACTGGAAGGGGACGACCAAATAAAGGCTCTTGAATTTGACCTTAAAGCTCGAAAGTTGGGGGTATACCACACCGGGACTTCTCAATCTATATTCGCTACATTGGAAAGTCTAAACCTGAATACAACACAAGTTTCTTCGGAAGAAACGGAATTGGCTCCTAATGCACCAGCTGACAAAAGTGAAAGGAAACTGCTCTGGGCTGTATTGCTCATTAACTTTTCCTTTTTTGCCATTGAACTAACCACAGGATTGGTTGCAAACTCAATGGGATTGGTAGCGGACAGTCTAGACATGCTAGCGGACAGTATCGTTTACGGACTATCTCTCTTAGCTGTAGGTAAAGTAGTTTCAAGAAAGAAAAAGGTTGCAGCGTTCGCAGGATATTTTCAGATAACTCTAGCAATTATTGGTTTTATAGAAGTAGTCAGAAGGTTTGTTGGTGGTGAAAAATTGCCTGACTTTCAGACTATGATAATTGTCTCAATACTAGCATTAATTGCGAATGTAATATGCTTATTTCTACTTCAAAAGGGTAAAAGCAGGGAGGCACACATGGAAGCAAGTATGATTTTTACTTCCAATGACATCATCATTAATACTGGCGTAATTGCAGCCGGACTTCTAGTGAACTGGTTCAATTCAAGCTATCCGGATTTGATAATCGGGACTATTGTATTTCTTGTGGTAGCACGGGGGGCGTACAGGATAATGCAACTTTCTAAATAAAGTAAACGCATAAGTCGCAAGTATTGGCTGGCCGCTCAGAACTGCCATGAGCCAAAGCCAGCCAAAGAGTGTGACTGTGCAGCCCAGAGCCCGTTTCACAAGAGGCGTACTGTACTAAAGTACAGGGATATTTCTATTCTTTCGTACGTTTTCAGCTAGCAGATCAGAGCGGATATTTGTTTTGATAAAAAAATAACATCATGACGAATACTAAAACTGCCTTGATCACAGGTGCATCGAAAGGACTGGGGTTTTCCTTAGCTCGTAGATTAGCCAGGTCCGGATGGAACCTGGTGATCAATGCCCGCAACGCAACAGAATTATTGAAAGCGAAGACAGCATTAAAATCACATACTGAAGTGGTTGCTTTATCCGGAGATATACGGGATGAAGTTCATCTACTGGAGTTGGCTCTTAGCCTGGAAGAACGTGACTGGAATCTGGATCTCGTAGTAAACAATGCTTCAGCCCTGGGAGTATCTCCCATGCCGGAGCTGTTAAAACACCCTATTGAAGATCTTCATTTGGTGTTGCATACCAATATGATCGCACCTGTTTCACTCCTGCAGAAAGTGAGACCTCATTTGAATGCCGGTGCCAGAATTATAAACATAAGCAGCGATGCAGGTAAGGAGGCCTATGAGACCTGGGGTGTATATGGAGGAAGTAAAGCAGGGCTGGATCATTTCACCGCTGTTCTGGCCAGGGAAAATCCGGAATACCATATTTACTCCTTTGATCCGGGTGACATGAATACAGACATGCATCAACGGGCCTTTCCGGGAGAAGACATAAGTGACCGACCAGATCCCGGGGATTTTGCGGTACCTGCCATCCTGCAACTTATAGAGGGTGACTTATCAAGTGGTCGATATACCATTTCATCACTCAAAGAGCTTGCTATATGAAATCGATCACTTCCGCAATAGTACAGTTTGATTTACCGTCTTACCTGGCCTGCCCAAGGCCAACTGAAGAGCGCAATCTCAGACGGGATGAAGTGCGCTTACTCGTAAGTGATGATTCGGGGCACATTCACCACCGTCATTTCAGAGATTTAGGTGCCTTTCTACAAGAGGGTGATCTACTGGTGTATAATACATCGGCAACTATTCCGGCTGCCTTTCCTATTGCATTGCCGGATGGAAATCATGGCCGACTCCATTTCAGTAATCGTCTGGGTAAGGGCCGGTGGCTGGTCGAAATTCGGCGGGTGTTTGGTGATCGTACCAAACGCTGGAAAGGTGGTGAGGTCGGAATGGTGTTTCACCTCCCGGAAAATGGCTTTTTGACCCTGGTGACCAAATATTATAAAGACAATCAATGGCTAGACCTTTGGGAGGCTGATTTTAACAGCTCTGTTCCGGTTGAAGACTACCTGAACACTCATGGAATTCCGATCCAATACGAGAAACTTGATACACCGTATCCCCTGGACTACTACCAAACCTATTTTTCGTTTCAACCGGGAAGTGCGGAGATGCCATCAGCCGGTAGAGGGTTTACGACCGAACTGGTAGAGAGACTGGTTACGCAAGGGATCTCCTTTGTTCCCATTTTGTTACACACCGGGGTTTCCAGCCTGGAAGAGCATGAGACTCCCTATCCCGAATACATGGAAATAGATCCTGTATCCGCAGCCGTTCTAAACGCTGCCAAAATCAATGGGAACAGGATCATTGCTATCGGGACAACTGTGGTGAGAGCGCTGGAAACATCAGTTGATCGTAGTGGGCAAGTGGCTCCTTACCGTGGCCACACGGAGTTGTATATAGATGAAGATTACGATCCCAAAGTGGTCGACGGCTTTATAACCGGTTTTCACGAGCCGCGAGCATCTCATCTGAATATGTTGCAGGCTGTAGCGGGCTTTGACCATATTGAAAGGGCTTATCAGGTGGCCATTGCCGAAGGGTACCTTTGGCATCAGTTTGGGGATTTGCATTTGATCTTACCAGAGCAGACCAGGTAGAGAATGACTCAAGAGACAGTGTTGGATTCTAAGTTGCTAAACGCACATTGTTCCATGGGCTAACAGTATAGTCACTGCGAGTCTGGTTTTCCGAACCGCCATAAATGAGGGTCTTGGTGTTGATTTTTCCCTTGGTAATGTTCTCAAAGTAATCCAAGTCTTTAAATAACCTGGGTAATATTGTTTGGGTTGATTTTACTTCATAAATATTGAATTCCGTTCCTTTTTTGAATAAAAGATCTACTTCATGACCATTTGTATCTCGCCAGAAATAGTAGTCCCTCAATTGGTAGGCATGATGGTTGGTTTTCATTAGATCAGCAATCACAAGATTTTCAAAAAGAGTACCTAGAATGTTTCCATCATTAAGATCCGCAGCAGACCTTAGACCAAGAAGGTGAGATACAAGGCCAACATCGTAGAAGTAAAGCTTCGGTGTTTTGACAATACGTTTACCGAAGTTTTCGAAATAGGGCTGTAGCACAAAGACGATGTAACTACTTTCCAATATGGTTAACCAGGATTTTGCAGTCGGTTGTGAAATCCCACTTTCATTTGCCAGATTACTAAGATTTAGTAATTGACCATTGCGGGTGGCACACAATCCCAGAAATGTTCTAAACCTTCGAATGTCATGAACCTTTGTCAATCGTACCACATCACGGTCTATATAGGTTTGGATATAGTTACTATAGAAGGCGGCCGAGTCAAGACCCCTATCGTAAATGGCTGGATAGAATCCCTTGATGAGTAGTTCTTTCCAACTTTGAGACAAAAGGTCTGCCTGATCAAGTTCCCATGAATCCATAGGCAATAGTTTGAAAATCGCTGTTCTTCCGGCCAGACTCTGAGTTATTCTCTCTAATAGTTGAAAGTTTTGTGAACCCGAAAGGATGAATTGTCCCATTTGATTCCTGCTATCAACTAAAGTTTGGAGATACGAAAACAATTTAGGGGCCTGTTGTACTTCATCGAAGATGATTTGATTTTCGTACTCTTTTAAAAATGCCACAGGGTCTTCAAGGGCGTAATTTCGTGTATCCGGATTTTCCAACGAAACATAGCGATAGTCTGAAAACAACTCTTTCAATAGAGTCGTCTTTCCTGACTGCCTCGGACCTGTCAAGGTCAGGATTGGGAACTTTGTGATGTAAGATCGGATAACTGATTCGATCCTTCGCTTAATCATAATAAGCCTTGATTATCAAGCACAAAGATAGTTATATTTTGAAATTACATAGAATATATTTTGAAATAACATAGAAAATTTCTTGAAATAACATAAGATGAGCTTCCCATTGGCAGAACCTGTATTAGTAGAATGTGTGACAGGGTACTAACGTCTGACTTCCCTAAGTCTGTCAATAACTTCTGTGTTTACCCAGTAAATATCCTGATTGCTGGTGTAGAACAGATACCTGGAGTCTTTGGAGACAAACGGACAGTATTCATAATGCACCGTGTTGATTTCTTCACCCATGTTTACCGCCGGAGTCCAGTGGCCATGGGAATCTCTAAAACTGATGTACAGATCACCCTGCCCGAATCCACCCTCACGCGTAGAGCAAAAGATGAGATATGATTCGTCCGGAGAGACAAAGACGTCTGCTTCGTATGTGGCTGAGTTAATGGCGTCACTGAGTCTGACCGCCTCTTGAAAGATCCCGTTTATATTATTTGAATGGTAAATGTCGTAACCAGTGTTGGGGCTATCTTCTTTTCCATGCCCATTGGAGGCAAAATACATCGTGCCTTCATTTGTGAAGGAAATATAGTATTCGTTACCCTCTGAGTTGATGTTTGGACCGGCGTTAATGGGTTCCGACCATCTATCGTCGGTCTTTTGTACGTACCAGATATCGTGGTCTTTGAGATCTCCTGTGCCGTCCATGGCTCTTTTCGAAATGAAGTACAATCTGGATTCGTCATTAGACAAGAATGGATCGTTGTAGCCATATCGATCGTGTGAAAGCAGGACTTCCGGCCGGCTCCATTCACTATTTACCAGGGAGGTATACCGGATCTCAGATTTTCCTTTTACATCGACACCAAAGTAAAATTCAGTGCCGGCTCTATTAAATACGGAGCCAAATTCGGACTCTTCGGTCGAGATAAAGTTTGGTGCAAATAAACTGGGTGTTGACCCGGGTGGTTCCTGCCCCATGTATTTTCCATGCATGGTTATTTTGCGGACTTTACTTTCATCTGCTCCTGAATCCATGAGTAAATCATATATCTTTTTGGCAGAAATTCGATCAGCTATTTCCAATGGTGTGCTTCCCCGGTCATTCGTTTCATTAATGTCCACTCCCAGATTGAGGAGGCTTTTCACAAAATCGAAGTTTTTATTCAGGATTGCTATTTCCAGGAGATCGGTTCCATAGGAATTAATCCAGGTTTGATCCGGTTGTAATGCACTGAGGGTGTTAAAGCAAGATTGATTCTCAAGTTGTACAGAAGTGTGCATGGGAGTTCTGTCCTGATTGTCTGCAATGTTGATATCGATGCCATGATCAATAAGATATTGAAAGGTTTCCATCTGGTCACAGCCTATAGCCCAATGTAGCAACGTCCTGCCTCTGGAGTCCTGAGTATCAATGGGTACATACTGGAGCAAGCTATCCAATCTGTCTACATTACCCTGGCAAACGGTACGAAAAATATCTTGTGCCGAAGCAGTGAGGCCTCCAAGTAGAAAAAGTAGGAATATTAGGTTTTTGTAATGAATGTCTTTGGCCAATTTGATACTGCTTTTTTCCCCGAAAATGTTTTTAAGGTCCTCCTTCAAGATTATACTTTTCTGAAAGAAATCAAGAAAACATGACTGAATTTGTTTCGTGATGATTGTTTAGGTTACTATAATTCCTCTTCATCCAATTCTGTTAAAGTTTTATCAAGGTCCTGAATGATTATAGCATATCTTCTGGCATCACTCCGGACATTAAAGGTATGGCCAGGATGAGTATCAGCATTAGAAGCAGAATATATGACTCCAGGACATGCACTCCACCTGGAAAAAAGGTTATGGAAGAAAATCCACCCAGTGCGCAAGGAGCGTGATTAGCTCAGTAAACTGTTCTTCCATGCAGTGTTTGGTTGTCCGTTTGGTCGGTTAGACGGGATAGTGAACGTAAATATTACAGATAGGGAATAAAATTCGAAACTACATGCTACTCTGGACTTGCCTTAATAGTCTTTTTACTTGCACGTCGCCAAAGCCATAGATGCTTTCCCTTTTGCTAAATTCCTTGAAGATGGTTCCAAAATCATCAGTCCCTAACTCATTTATGATTTCGGTGAGAGTTTGAAAAGGTCTCCCTAATCCGTTACTGTCAGGCAGTCTGGCTATATGTGCTTCTGCTGCTGCCGTCACAAAGGGGTAGGATTCCTTTAATTCACTAGCAGTTTTCAGCAGGCTATCGGTGTCGTGTTTCTGGTAATACCGCCACAGGCACGCAAATTTGTCAAGGTCATTAAGTACAATCCGATCATTAAAAGCTTGCAAAAGTTCCGATTGGATTAATCCTCCAAAACCGAATTGATCATGGGTTTGGGGTCTCACCAGGTAGACCTTTTTTTCCTTTAGGTAAGTATCAAGTAAATGAGCCACAAACCAGAGATTTACCTGGCAGAATAGGTCATCTTCAAACCACAGGCAGATGGTTGACGATGGTGGTGTGTTCATTATTCTCTTGAATTCTGTGACAGAGGTAGAAAAGTATTCTTCGATAGATGAAATGTTGTACGTTTCCATAATAAAACGGGCTCGTCGGTGAAAGAAGTCATCAAGATCTTCACCTCCTGCATCACCATCTACCAGACATTCACGAGCCACAATGATGTCGCCTTCCAGCTTAGCAGGAAATTGTACTCTTAAAGCATCACCATTCAAAACGTGGACTATGTTCCTCATAAAAGAATCTACTTCAATAACCTAAGGACTGCTGAATTCAGGAATTGCACTTCTAAAATATTAATTGTTTTGAAATCGGGATTTCACTTTCCTTCTCCCAATCTACTCATTCTTTACTGGGAGACTCCAGGTCATTGAAATCATAGTTATAGGACCTTGTTGGGGTGTGACCCATTCCAGGCTCAAGAAATCTGATATCTTCGGTGAATCTGCCAATATCACTCATAAGGGTGATCTCTCGGGCTCTATATTTCGATATTTTACTTGCCTCAATAGAAATCAAATGTTTATGAAGATTGTAATGACAGGTGTTCTCTTAATTATCAGCACGTTAGTGAGTATTGCTCAAAACGATCTGACTTCTGCTGAAGCTCAAGGAAGGCACGCATTCAGGATGCATTCCACTCAAAGGAATCTTGATTTTCGGGCCAACTTGTTGGCACATACACAGTCAACGGGGAAAGAGCATCATTCGATGCTAAGTGGTCAGGACCATTTCATAAAAGTAAATGGTCTTGAATACGTACCTGCCCTTGTAAAACTCGATCAGAGATTCAATCCAACGCATTTCCAGCGATTTAATATAGAGGTGAATACGAAAGTTGGAGATATCTATTCTGTGATGATCCCCATGGAACAATTTGGTAAATTCTCCAGTCAAGATGGTATAGCTTATATGGAATTAGCTCATCGGACATTCCCCAGATTGGAAGAAGCTAGAGTAGCTGCTCATGTCGACAAGGTACACACCGGTGTTAACCTATCAGGTTCCTACAGTGGCAAAGACGTGGTGGTAGGAATTCTTGATTTAGGATTTGATTATACCCATCCCGCTTTTACCGATCCGGAAGGCAATCTCAGAATTATCAAGTCCTGGGAACAGAATATCAATAGAATACCCCCTCCCGGGTATAGCTATGGTAATGATATTGATCAGTTTAATTTGTTGAGGGATCGTTATGATGCCAGCGATATTGGACATGGAGCACAAGTCGCCAGCCTGGCAGGGGGCTGGGACCATGTTTTCGAAGGAAAATATAATGGAGTTGCGTATGAATGTGATCTGGTATTCGTTTCCCTCATACAATTGGAGGGATTAAGTGGCTTAAACACCGGTGTAATAGATGGTATCAGTTATGTTTTCGATTACGCCGAGTCAGTGGGTAAGCCCGCAGTTGTTAATCTAAGTCAAGGTCATCATACGGGGCCCCATGACGGAACTTCCTTAACCGACCAGGCCATCGACGCTTTGTCAGGACCCGGCCGTATTATAGTGGGAGCGGTAGGTAATGAGGGAGATCCAAGTGGTTTTTATATACATTTTGATCACGATTTTGTAAATGAAAATGAAATTTTCAGTTACCTGGTTTGGCCGGATGGAGTTAGTGCTGGTGAAACTACGGTTGATATCTGGGGAGAGATGGGTGAGGATTTTGAACTATCTATTGCGATCTTTAACCCTAATTCAAAAATACTGGAGGCTGAGTCCGTTACGCTGAGCACATCGGCCGGAGGTAATATGATAGACGGTAGTTTGATCGATGCTGAAAATGATACGATTTCATACACAGGAATGGTCGAGATCAATCCGTTGAATAACCGTCCTCACATGTCGTTGTATATTAACAGCATGGCCCAATCGGACAATGATGACGTTAATCAGTCTAACCTTCTCGATAATGATTTCATCCAATTGAGATTTCAAGGAGAGAAAGGTCAGATTCATGCGTATTCCGCCAATAATATACATGATGCTTTTTTTAGCGATCTCTCAGGAGTTGGTGCCGACGAGTTTATTGATGAAACCAGGGTGTTGGGTGGTAATCCTAATTACACCATGGGTGAACTTGGTGGTACGGCTCATTCCATTATATCAGTTGGTGCTTTCACCACTAAAAACACATTTACCAATACCGCTATGGAAATTCTGGGTACTAATGATGATCTGGAGGATTTTTATTTTAGATCAAGTCGTGGACCTACTCACGATGGAAGAGTTAAGCCTGATATTTCAGCGCCTGGTAATCTGATTTCCGGTGCTGAAAATTCTTTTAACACCCTTTTTGACGAATATATTGAAACGGATAGAATAAACAAGTCCGGGGAGGGATTTTGGAGTTACACGATTGGCAGGGGTACATCACAAGCAAGTCCATTGGTGGCAGGAATAATTGCTTTGATGCTGGAAATAGATCCACTTTTAGACCCATCGCAGATCAAAGAGATGCTCCATACTCTTTCGGATGAAGATAATTTTACCGGGGATTTACCCAATAATCTTTGGGGCTACGGGAAAGTAAATGCCCATAGTCTCATTGCTGCCATGGAAAACGTGACATCAACTAGTAATTATCCAATTAATCACTTGATGTTATCACCTAATCCTACATCTGGTATAGTTTATCTGGATGCTTCATTGGATCAATCAAAGAATGTTCAGGTCTTCAATATTGGTGGGCAATTGGTTTTTTCAAAGCAAATGCTTTCTGGTCAAAACAGACTCGATTTAACGGATTTGCCTAATGGGCTATTTTTTGTGAATGTCGACATGGAGGGTGTTATTTACAGGAATAAAATATCCATTATTAGATGATGGAATTGGTAATCTGCTGCATTTATTAAAATTACATATTTACCTACCTTACCTGTTGCTTTGAATGTGGATCCCCGTCATGATCAAGCAGAGGTTGATAAGTGCCGTTACCAAGATCAAGGTCCAGTGATTGTCCATTTGCTTTCCTGACCCAGCTAATAAGATGGTTTTTTACCTCTGAAGAATCCATACAGGCCTTGGCAACTGAACCGCTCAGTGGCCAGAATTCAAATTCGCAGATATTGTCAACCAACCTGATCCACAACTGGATGGTACCAATGATGGTTTTTTGGGGAATATTTTTCGAAAGGGGATACTGGTCCTTAAACCATTGGGTTGATGTTTCATCATTAAGTAAAAATGAAATCTGGCAATCTTCACCAATCAGTGATCGGTCAAATGTTAGGTCATCCTTGTTGATACAAAATGCAGCTAGGGTGTCTATTGCCACTTCTTTGTGAGTGGCTGGAATTCGTGATATGTATGAAATTGAAGGGAAAGTATATCTTGTCATGGCGGGTATTGGAAAAACGGTGCCGGTATTAGGTTTCAGATTCTCATTTACAAATTGTAGGCATGGTAATGATATTGAATTATGAATAGACGATCAACTTTTTCATTTTACCATATACTATTCATATTTAGTTTGATTCTGGGTAATTCCTGTCAAACCCAGGAGTCCACACGGGAGCCTGACCCCCTGGACAACTATGTCGACTGGTCCATATACAAGGGAGATAAAAAGGGCAATCAATATGCTGAATTGGCACAGATCCATGCTGCCAATGTGCACAAACTGGAATTGGCATGGCAGTATCAAACCGGTGATGCATCAGAGAATTCGTCGATCCAGGTCAATCCGATCATAGTTGATGGCCTACTGTATATGTCAACCCCAACGTTAAAGGCCGTGGCCCTCGATGCTGCCACGGGAGAAGAGGTTTGGGTATTTGAATCATCAGATTTCAATGAAGAAGGGAGAATATTTCGGGGCAGAACCAGGGGAGTAACTTACTGGAGTTCAGAGGACGGTAGTGATCAGCGTATTTTTCTGTTTGTAAAGGATCGGGTCTATGGGCTGAATGCTAAAACAGGTGAGTTGATAGAAGAGTTTGGTGACCATGGCCATATTGACCTGCGACAAAATATGGGAATGGACCCTGAAAAGGTGTCAATAGAAGTTACCTCACCAGGTATCATTTTCGAGAACCATCTGATTGTGGGTTCAAGAGTACCCGAAGGCTATAATTCGACACCAGGTGATGTAAAAGCTTACGATGTGGTTACCGGAGAATTTAAGTGGATATTTCATACGATTCCTCGGGAAGGAGAGTTTGGATATGAGACCTGGGAATTCGTAGAGGGAGAGTCTTATGGTGGAGCCAATCCGTGGGGTGGCTTTACCGTTGATGAGCAGCGAGGCTGGGTCTTTTTTGCTACGGGTTCACCGGCATATGATTTCTTTGGGGGCAATCGGAAGGGTCAGAATCTTTTTGGTAATTGTGTCATTGCTCTGGATGCTACTACAGGAGAACGAGTCTGGCATTATCAAACGGTACATCATGATATTTGGGATTATGATAACCCTTCTGCGCCTGTCCTGGTAACGATTCGGGATGGTGAAGATAATCAGGATGCAGTTGTTCAGCTGACCAAGATGGGGTTGGTATTTGTGTTGGATCGTGAAACCGGTGAACCATTATTTCCCACTATCGAAATGCCGGTTCCCATATCACAGATTCCCGGAGAGGAAGCCTGGCCAACGCAACCAATTCCAGTGAAGCCAGCACCGCTTGCCAGATTAGGTATAACTGAAGCTGATTTGACCAACATATCCATTGAAGCCAACACCTATGCCAGACAAAAATTTGAAGACTACCTCTCGGCCCCCCTTTATACACCTCCATCAGAAAAAGGTACTTTGACCAGTCCTAGTTTGCTGGGTGGTGTTGAGTGGCAAGGCGCATCATTTGATCCTCATAACAATATACTGTATGTAAACTCAAACAATGCCGCAAGTATCTCTAAACTGGGTAAAGTAGAAGAACCGATTGGATATGAAAATTTGTCAGAATCAGAGATCGGCTATATCCTTTATACAAAGAATTGTACTTCGTGTCATGGAATTGATCGTAAGGGTATGCCCCCCACCTATCCACCCTTGTTAAACTTGAATTACTCGAAGGAGGAACTGATATCTACCATCAAAAACGGCAGGAATATCATGCCGTCTTTTCTTCAGTTTGATCAGAAACAGATAGCGGCCATCGCCGAATATTTATCAACAGATGAACCTATAGATATATCAGATATTCAAGATGATAGTATGGCAATAAGGACTCGTTATGTGCACTCAGGTTATGACTTATTTGTAGATCAGGATGGTTATCCGGCGACTGCTCCTCCCTGGGGAACACTTAACGCCATTGACCTTTCAAGTGGTGAATATGTTTGGAAGAAGCCTCTGGGTGAGTACCCTGAGCTAGTGGAGAAAACCATACGTAATACCGGGACTTTAAATTATGGTGGTGCCGTGGCCACGGCAGGGGGCATTGTTTTTATAGCTGCTACTGCAGATGAAAAATTCAGAGCTTTTGAAATGAGCCGGGGAAAGTTGCTCTGGGAATACAAACTGCCAGCTGGTGGGTACGCAACCCCAAGCACCTACATGAAAGAGGGTCGGCAGTATGTTGTGATCGTGGCTGGTGGTGGAGGAAAGAACCAAACCAAATCGGGTGACTATGTGATGGCATTTGCTTTGCCTGACAGCATGGAACAAGAGGATCCGGATGACGAACATGTCGATGAGAATGGTTGGATTTCCCTCTTTGATGGACAATCCCTGGATGGATGGGTGCATATGAATGGTTCACATGTGTACACAGTAGAGGATGGAGCGATCATAGGTAGAACGACACCAAACAGTTTGAATTCCTTTCTCTGCTCACTACAGGAATTTGACGATTTCGAGTTTGAATGCGAGGTGATGGTAGATGACATTACTAACCAGGGTGTGCAGTTTCGTTCCTCCGTAAGGCCGGTGACGGAGCGAAATCATGACCGATGGAGGGCTGGACGGGTCTGGGGTCCCCAATTAGAGATACGGCGGAAGATGGGAGAGGGTGCTATCACTACGGGAATGCTTTACGGAGAGGCACTCGGGACCGGATGGTTATCATCCGAAGAACGCATTAAGGAAGGACATGATCATTATATTTCGGAGGGGTGGAACAAAATACGCATCGTGGCAGTTGGTCCCCGTATGCAAACTTACGTCAATGGTCACCTGATAGAGGATGTCGTAAATGAGGAGGTATATGAGACTCATCCAAAGGGCTTTATCGGCTTACAGGTACACGGCATTGATGGAGACCGTCAATTTACCATGGGATGGAGAGATATCAAGATTCGACCGATAGATGACAATTAGGATTGGCCAGGTTTCTCACAATATTTTTCTTGCGGTGATCCCATAGTTTGATGTACAGCATCATCACCGTATTTGTTGCTTCCCAACATTCGGTCGACCATGGGGATAAATCCGGTCGGATAGCGGCAGAATTTCCTTTTCAAAATCTTTCGTTGTCATCTCTCATATGGAATAACGACGAAATTCCTAAGACATAACAGGATAAGTCAGATTAATAGTCAGATAGTCTGGCAGGTGACCAGTGATCGGCAGCATTGACCGATCGAATGGACTCGCAGGGGAGTATGAATTCAGGTTTCGAGTTCAGGTTGCTAAGGGAGTAGAGATAGTTGAAAAGGTTAGATAGTTAGTAAAAAGGGTTGTGAAATTTTCTTAGGAAAGCCCTGGATAATATGGTCAAGATATTCTTTTGTTTAGGAATAATTGCCTAACATCCTGTATGTGTTTCTTTTCATGTAAACAGATTGCAATCATTCGAATTAGTTCAATTCAGTTCTTCCTTATCCTGGTTTCGTCCGTTGGTCTGATTTCCCAGGAGGTGATTTTTGAGGGTGAGCTCGATGTTCAGGATCACCATATTCACAATGTAGCAAACCCTGAGGTGGACAATGACGCTGCCACCAAGCATTATGTAGATTCTGTATTTGGTGAGCTCAAGGAGTCAATTTACGAGACCTTCGCAGTTGAATATCCCACGACCGGTGGGATACAGGCACTGATCGATCAGGGATATTCGATACAGGATTTACAGACATTAGGTTATGACACGGTTGATCTGGTTGAATATGGTCTTCTCGATTCGATCTATCGGGATAGTTCATCATTTGTAAACCTGCTGGAAGCGGATGTAAGTATCCAACAATTGTTGAATGCGGGAGCCAGACCAACAGACATGTACAAAGGAGGGATACCACTCGACTCTATTTATGGTAAATTTTATGAGGGTGGTCTGATCTTTTTTCTCGATACATTAGATGACTACGAATGTTTCGATGGACTTGTCGCTTCCCCGATTGAGTACTCCCCATTTTTTCCTCAAATTGATTCGATAGGTCCATTTGACCTTCGATTTCCCTGCAGTGAATACAATACTCAGGTTGATCCGCTGAATGAAGATATGGGTGTTGGAAAAGTGTTGTCTTATATGACCATAGGACACAAGGACTGCAGGGTTTTTAAGGAATCCGAAAGCCGTAATTTATTCCGTCACGTGTTGGAGTGGCAGTATAATGACCATGGAGACTGGTATGTTCCATCCCTGTACGAACTGATGGGATTGTATCAGCAATTACATATGATTGGGTTGGGAAATTATCGAGACAGGGTTTATTGGAGTGCGAGTGAAGAAGAGCATGTGCCAGATGCAGGTAGCTCAACCCATGCGCGAGCCATCGATTTTGATACCGGTGAAAATGTGATTTGGCCAAAGAGCGGCGATGGTAGCTATTTGACCCGAGTCATTCCTATTCGACAATTTGGTGATAGAACGATTTATTGTCCTGAGGAATAAGAGTGCAGATCCCTCAGTGGGATTTTCACTGCCTATGGTGACACTCAGCTATGTTTTTGACATTTGAAAATGTATGAGTTAGAGGAAGAAATGATATGGATGTACCTGCCTCATCTACTAAACAGACCCTCTTGAAGTGAGTGATGAAATCCTTATTAGGTGAACTGCTTGGGCTTCAGTCCTTTGGCAGCTCGATGGACTACTTCAGCAATTCGTTTTTCCCGGGTTTCCAACTTTTTAGCAAGAAGAATCCACCCTAAAATGGCCTTCATGGCACTTGGGCTTAAGGCATCAAAGAACTCTTTGGCGTTTGGCTTTGCCGCCAAAGCTTTCCCGAGATCTTCGGGTACAATCAATTGATCCACCTGGTCGAATAAATTCCAGTAGCCATTCTGTTTGGCAACCTTGATGGCTTCATAACCGGCTTTAGTCATGCGGTTTTCCTGAATCAATCGATCCACTTTTTCCTTGTTAATTTTTGACCAGATGCTTTTTGCCTTCCTTTTGCTGAACAGCTGCTTAAATCGCTCCTGATCAATTGTGTTTCTCCGGCTATCAATCCACCCAAAGCATAATGCTTCATCTACCGCTTCACTCCAGCTAAGATTGTAGTGTTCGGACGCAGACTTGTAATAGATCAGCCAAACAGACTGCTTAGATTGATGATTTTCTTTCAACCAATTTCGCCAGTCTGTCGGATCCCCGGGACAGTATGTGTTTTCGTCGGACATGTTTGTATTTGAACAAGAAGAAGTATAACAAAGATGAAATAAATCAACGGTTCTTTTGCATTTCAGTAAGTGTTGAAATGATCAGGAAAACTGCTCAATATTAGATAGACGGTAAATGCAAGCAGGGTTTTTAAGTTAGAGCATCGGGGTTCTCTGATCCAGGTGCCAAGAAACATTTACCTATCAGGGAGTATGGCTTTTGAAGTAGTCTGAATCAGAAGTTTATTTCTTAATAAACGTGTGAGATTGCCGGTTTACCTTAAGATTATAAATACCGGGTAAAAGGGTTGAAACGTTGATTTCCGTTTCATCAGTTTCGAGGACCAATCTACCATGGATATCAAAAATGCGGACAGGAAAAAGAGGGATTTCTCCATCGATACGGATATAGTCTGTTGCCGGATTTGGATAAATCAAATTCTTTGAAGCATATTCATCAATAGCAGTAGTAACGAAATCGATTATGGTGCCGGTTCCCTCATTGTAATACGAACCAGACCTGGAGGTTATCAGTCTTACCGGTCGAACCATAAATTGCTGTTCGTCATCATTCAACATACCGGTAATATCAAGGGTTGTTTGAAAGATCGGACCATTTCCTACCAATGTCCATGAAGAATCTCCTTGCCTTGTGTATACCGTGTAAGCCTCTACATCCGGTTCGATGCCGGGGCTCCAGGAAAGTTCATTACCGTTAACCTGGAGGTTCACTACCGGAACGTGGTAGTACATTTTTAAAGAGGGGTCTCCCAACAGGCTGACACTGGACAAAAACTTACCAAATTGGCTGTAATAGTTTCCGTTGTTGTTAATGGTGTTAAGTAAAATTTGCCCCACAGGTTTGCCCATGGCCATGTGATGAAAGTACCATATTGGCCGACCGCTCCAGGCATTAATCAGTGAAGAACCGCGTGCCAATGATACGCGTAATAAATTATTGGTGTTGTCCCAGTCACCAAAGTAGGAGCCAAAAATGGTCGTAAAAATTGACTGTATGCTATCTGTCACTAATTTATTTGTGTTGATGATTCCACCGGCACCCTGGTAGTTTCCGGCACCTGCTCCAAAGGCAAAGAGGTAGTCCTTGCTGGTGCATTGGGCAAATTCGTCGTAATTGATGCTATCGGGTTCCAGGAAGGTGTGAAATGACTTGATAGCACCCTGGGCAAATCCTTCAGCATGATTAAAGTTGTTATCAATAATGGCTCGATTGGCAACTTTTATTTTCCCAGTCCGGTAATCGATATTGCGTTGAAAATACCTTTTGGTCAGTTCGACCTCTGATTGAGATAGTTTAGGTAGGTCAGAGAAATCCACTCGTCCCACCGCAATTTCTATAGGCGATGGAATAGAGGTTTGATCAAATTTCCCATCCCCGGGAATATTCTTATTTGCATCCCTGTTAGCCGTTGAGTTATTAATAGTGACATCAGTCCAGTTTCCATCTATGTCCCCGTAGTAGGCATCAGCCACCCAGGCTCCTTTATGATTTTCATGCCCATCAACAGCATAATTACCAGCGTATGGGACTGGAACATGTCCTATAATGAGCAGATATGTAAGTGGTGACGATTCATATGCCTGGAGGATTATTTCTTTTACTTCTGGTACAGTCTTTCCTTCATCAACAATGATCAGGTCTGTCCGGATCATCTCCATGGTAAGTAAATCTCGGTAGGTTTCGATGAGGTCTGAGAGTTCTTCATAGATACTTTCTTTTACCAGCATCAACATCTTTTCCTCGTGATCGGGAGTAAAAATTGCGTTTCCTGCCAGAATGTATCCGGTAGCATATGTACCTCCGATGGTCTCTATATGTACTTCTATTGGATCCTCAAAGGTTTCTGAGAAGGTGTAGAAAGTATCAGTATGTAATGCTTCTACCTGAGTCCAGTTGGATTCAAGGTCGGTTCTGTA
>JAUILF010000462.1 GCA_030433135.1 Bacteroidia bacterium
CTCTCCCATCATAATCAGTCCACCTCTGGGTCCACGGAGTGTCTTATGTGTCGTTGATGTTACTATATGACAATGAGGCATCGGATCTTTCAACAGATTACCGGCAATCAATCCAGCCGGATGGGCTATATCGGCCAGAAGCAATGCACCCACCTCATCAGCTATGGCACGGAATCCGGCATAATCCCAGTCACGGGCATAAGCAGAAGCACCGCAAATGATCAGTTTCGGCCTTTCCTTGCGAGCTACCGCCGCCACCTGATCCATGTCAATCAGACCGGTTTCCTTGTCTACACCGTAGAAAACAGGACGATATACTTTACCCGAGTAATTAACCGGTGAGCCATGTGATAAATGACCCCCATGTGACAAATCAAACCCCAAAACCGTATCACCCGGCTGTAAAGTCGCAAGGAATACAGCTGCGTTGGCCTGTGCCCCTGAATGTGGTTGCACATTGGCATATGCTGCACCAAACAACTTTTTTAATCTGTCAATGGCCAGTTGCTCCACTTCGTCAACCACTTCGCACCCGCCGTAGTACCTTTTTCCGGGGTACCCCTCAGCATATTTGTTGGTCAAACAGGTACCCATAGCATCCAATACTGCCTGGCTGGTAAAGTTTTCAGAGGCAATGAGTTCGATTCCCTCTCTTTGGCGTTGTAACTCCCGGGAAATTATATCGGAAACAATTTGATCAGACATCGGTGTCAGTTATCTGTTGAAAAATGCAAATGTATCACTTTTTGTATTCGGGACACTGCGAGTTTTCCACACAGAAGCCGTTTACAATCTCTTCAACCCATTGAATCCTTCATACTCAGACAGATCAGGGCTCATCTTCATCGCACGATCTTGGGGTAGCAGAGATAATGTCGTGAGGTGCGACTGGTAAAAGGACCATGATCAATCATATCCGAAAGCAACACAATGTCACCATTCTTTCTCATGAGCCTGATTTCCCCCTGATGTTCATCATACGTCTCCGTCTCTTCTTTGCCCTCCCATATGAGCTGGCGAGCGATGGTTTCTGATATATCATATTGCGTCATGATCAGGTCTACGAGGTCATCTATCCTATCAGGGACAAAAGCATTCTTGCTCAATTCAACCACAAAAAGTCTCCTGTCTATCAACCCTGTAGAAAGAAACCTGAGCAAAAAATCCGGGCTTTGCATGGCTTCCTTCAACAGGATCATAATATCATGATCATCCAACAATACAAAAGCATCCAATAGCTCCTTTCGGTCTGCAGGTTGTTCCCAGGAATGTTTTATCACTTTGCGCAGGGCCTCGGTCATTGACACAGATATACCTTCGAGCAGCAACTCCCTGACTCTTTTGACAACAGCAATTAACATCAATTCACTGGCAAGAACAGTCTTGTGCAGGTAGACTTGCCAGTACATGATTTTCCTGGCAACCAGGAATTTTTCAATCGAATAAATTCCCTTCTCTTCCACCACCAGCTGGTCATCCTGTACACGCAGCATCTTGATGATTCGATCATATCCAATCTTTCCTTCCATGACACCAGAGTAGAAGCTGTCACGGTTCAGGTAGTCCATTCTATCCATATCCAGCTGACCGGAGATAAGTTCATGCAAAAAAGACTTGGGGTACTGATTGGAAAAAATTCGAATAGCCGTATCCAGCTTACCGTTAAAAACCCGGTTGAGTTCTTCCATGAGGGCCAGGGAAAGCACTTCATGGTCTACAGCAATCAGTTTCTTTTCCAGGGCATGTGAAAAAGGGCCATGGCCCATATCATGTAACAAGATGGCGATAAATACTGCTTCAGCCTCTTCCTCAGTGATGTCAGTACCTTTCAATCTCAATTGATCTATCGCCAGCGACATGAGATGCATAGCACCAAGAGCATGATGAAACCTGGTATGCAATGCGCCAGGGTAGGTTAAATGGGTCAAACCCAACTGGCTGATGCGTCGAAGGCGCTGCACATAAGGGTGTTGGATCAGGTCGAAAATAAGATCAGATGGAATGGATATGAACCCATAGACAGGATCATTGAAAATCTTCCTCTTATTCATACTCAGGTGTACTACAAAAGGACGGCCTTTCGTTTTGGTGAGAGGCAAAAATGAGAACTTTCTGTGTAAAACTCAGCCTTGCTCCAAATTTCTCTCACATCTAAAAAATGAATCATACATGGATCATATCAAAATTCTCTGGGCGGATGACGAAATAGACTTGCTCAAACCACAACTGATGTTTCTGGAAAAGAAAGGCTACCATGTTGTCACCGTGTCGAATGGATATGATGCCATTGAAGAATACGAAGCTCAAAAAGACATCGATGTAGTATTTCTGGATGAATCCATGCCCGGTATGACAGGATTGGAAACACTGGCCAAAATCAAATCGGCTAATACCGATGTGCCCGTCGTCATGATTACCAAGAATGAAGCCGAAACGGTTATGGAAGAAGCCATTGGTTCTCAAATAGATGATTATCTGATAAAACCCGTAAACCCTAACCAGATCCTGTTAACCCTGAAAAAAATCATTGACAACAAACGTCTTGTCAGGGAAAAAACCGCTTCTGACTACCAACAGGAATTTCGTCAGATCTTTATGGAGATCAACAGTGGGCTCGATTACAAGGACTGGGTAAATGTGTATAAGAAGATCATCAACTGGGAACTCAAACTGGATGAGTCACATACCGAGGAAATGGCTGATATTCTTGCCATGCAGAAAAGCGAAGCCAATGCCGAGTTTTGCAAGTATGTCAGTAAAAACTATCTGGACTGGATCAATGATGAAGACCACGAAATCATCTTCTCCCATGAGCTGATGCGTGAAAAAGTCCTGCCACACCTTCAGGATAAGAAACCTGTATTTATGGTTTTGCTGGATAACCTTCGGTATGATCAGTGGAAAGTAATCGAAAAGACCCTGAAAAATGATTTCCGGGTCCTTGAGGAAGATTTTTTCATGAGTATTCTGCCAACGGCTACACAGTACAGCCGGAATGCCATTTTTGCGGGCCTGACTCCGGCAGATATACAAAAGCACTATCCCAAATACTGGAAGAATGATACTGATGAAGGTGGTAAGAATCTATTCGAGAAGGAACTGCTTCAGACTCAGCTCGATCGATTAGTCAGGGATCAGGTAAAGATGGACTATATCAAAGTGACCAATGTGTCCCACGGTCAGCAACTGGAAGATCAGGTATTAAACTATCTGAACAATGACCTGACCGTGATCGTCTACAACTTCATCGACATGTTATCGCATGCCCGAACCGAAATGGAAGTACTGAAGGAACTTGCCGGTGATGAAAGAGCCTATCGCTCATTGACCAACTCCTGGTTTATTCATTCCCCACTCTGGACAGCCCTGCAAAAAGTGGCGGAAAAGGATATCACCCTCATTGTCACCACTGACCACGGTACCATCAGGGTTAAACAACCTTCCAAAGTCGTTGGTGATAAGGACACGACGACCAATTTGCGCTATAAAATGGGTAGAAATCTGCGTTATGATCACAAGGATGTGCTGGAAGTGAGAGACCCAGCGGAAGCAGGCTTGCCACGTCCCAATGTGAGTTCGGCATACATTTTTGCCAAAGATGACAAGTACTTCCTATACCCTAACAATTACAACTATTACAATAATTACTTCCGAAATACTTTCCAGCACGGAGGTATATCCATGGAGGAAATGATCTGTCCGATTATTACCCTGGGAAGCCGTTGAAAAACCCATCTCGCGCTGATGAATAATAAAAAATGAGCTCCTTTCGGATTTGCCAGCCGTTCTCCTGCGCCTGACTTCGTTGATCCTCTCCCAGAGGGAGATAAATCAGCCAGAGGCTGACAGGTCAGTCAGATACAAACCCGGTATCTTTCATCGTCTCGTCTCGTCAGGCACAACGATCTACGGCTGCAGCATCAACCTGAGTTTATCAACAGCTTCCTGGGAGGTAAATAAGTTACTCTGAAATCTCCAGCTTATTAGCCAGCTCGGGGAAGGATTTTACAAAATCCTCAAACTTTTGCCGGCTTTCCAGGAACACGACCTTTTTGCCAAAATAACCGGGTTCCTTAAAGTAGATGCGTGCGGTATAGAACAGGCCAAAACTCTGTTCCACAATTTTCTCCACGTTGTGAAACGGATAACGGAAGGTCTTAAAAAAATTGGTGATGTACACGTATTCGTGATCAATCTCAACCCGCTTGAGCTGGATCAGGGTATAGTACAGAATTGCTACTCCCAACAGAAAAAACAACAGG
>JAUILF010000463.1 GCA_030433135.1 Bacteroidia bacterium
CCATTACCAAAAATCGGAATTTCTATCCTGGGATTATTCTTTACCTCTCCAATCAATGTCCAATCAGCTTCACCCTTGTACATTTGCTTCCTGGTCCTGCCATGAATGCTTAGCGCCTTTATCCCTACATCCTGCAATCTTTCCGCAACCTCAACTATATATTTGGTATTCTCATCCCATCCCAGTCTGGTCTTGACTGTAACCGGAAGAGAGGTACTTCTGACAATTGCATCAGTAAGGTTCACCATTCGGTCGATATCCTGTAGAATGCCGGCCCCGGCCATCTTACAAACAACCTTCTTGACTGGACAACCGAAGTTGATGTCCAACACCTCCGGTTTTGCCTCCTCGACAATCTCAGCAGCACGTTGCATTGAATCAAGTTCTGCCCCGAAGATCTGAATCCCTATCGGTCGTTCTTCATCATATATATCCAGCTTTTGCACACTTTTCTCTGCATCTCTGATCAGGCCTTCGACAGAAATAAACTCCGTATACATCATATCACATCCCTGAGCTTTGCACAAAGCACGGAAGGGAGGGTCACTCACATCCTCCATGGGAGCAAGCAGAATGGGAAAATCACCCAGATTAATATTACCGATCTTTACCATATATCCGTACCTGATTGATAACCGGCTGCAAAGTTAAGGCAAAATGCTTAACATCTCTTCGGGAAATTGCCAGTATCTGTATCCCCATTTTGATGCGCTTTTTTAGCAAACATTCCTATATTGAGCATTAAGTTATACCACTAATTCTCAAACTGACCTAATGCTCACAGCGGTAATCCTATGCTTCATCCTTGGATATGTTTCCATTGTATTTGAACATCCACTAAAGTTAGACAAGACAGTTCCGGCTCTGATTATGGGAGCTTTATGTTGGGCCTTTATTACCCTGGGTCACCTTGACGTTGTTGGTGCTGACCATCAGGTCGGACATGTAGAAGAAGTACTACTACATCATATAGGCAAAGTTGCTGAAATACTCTTCTTCCTCATTGGTGCCATGACTATTGTCGAGCTCATCGACCTTCATCGCGGTTTTGCTGTAATTACCAATCGTATTCAGACCACCAGCAAGACCAAATTATTGTGGTTGATCGGGATCCTGGCTTTCTTTTTATCTGCAACTCTTGACAATCTCGCATCAACGATTGTGCTTGTTTCACTTTTGCGACGACTGATACCGGACAAAACTGAGCGACTTTGGTTTGTGAGCCTGGCTGTCATTGGAGCCAATGCCGGTGGAGCCTGGTCTCCCATTGGTGATGTGACTACCACCATGCTTTGGATTGGGAAAAAAGTAAGTACGCTGGGACTGATTGAAAATCTGGTCTTACCGTCAATTGTTTGCCTGGTGGTTCCTATTTTGATAGCGTCGCGTTACAAGATCTTTCGGGGAAATGTGACTGTGGAAGGAAGTACAGAACGCAAGAAAGAAGAAAGTCTTCTGAGTAGTCGGGTGATGCTTTTTGTAGGTGTAGGTGGATTGATATTCGTGCCCATCTTCAAAACGGTGACCCACCTTCCTCCCTATATGGGAATGATGCTTTCTATGGGGGTTGTCTGGTTAGTTTCTGAATATATCCATCCGGAGGAGGACTTTACCGAAGAACGCAAGCATTTATATAGTGCACATACAGCATTGTCGCGCATAGAAATGTCAAGTATTCTCTTTTTCCTGGGAATCCTGGTAGCTGTGGCTGCACTGGAGTCTGTAGCTATAACTGGTCACGAAGGGCATCCTGTGGGTCTACTGCGTTACCTGGCAGAGGGACTCGATGAATTGGTGCCCAATCAGAATATTGTCATTATTATCCTGGGATTTCTGTCAGCTATCATTGACAACGTACCCCTCGTAGCGGCCTCTATGGGAATGTATAGTGTACCTATTGATTCCGAATTATGGCACTTTATTGCATACTCAGCCGGTACTGGTGGCAGTATGTTGATCATTGGTAGTGCGGCTGGTGTGGCAGCCATGGGAATGGAGAGAATTGATTTCATCTGGTACTTTAAGAACATATCCTTTTTGGCTTTCCTGGGCTTTATTTCCGGTTGTGTAGTGTTCATACTATTAGCTCCGTTCTTACATGGGTAAGAGGATTTTCAGCCTTTCGATCTTGACTCTTCTGTTCCTGAGTTGCCAGCCGTTTTCTATGGAGAAATTGTCTGGCAACTGGAAGCCCACGGTCATCATGGATGGAATTGACACGGTGGATGCTGACCTGAAACATGTCGAATTGGATCTTGGTGATGATCAGAAATTTCAATATCAAATGACCCGGACCGAAGGATTTATGGGTTCATATTCTCTGGAAGGTGAGCTTCTTTATCTCTATACAGGTCAAAATGAAAGTGATACCATCATTGTGGAGGTCATGAACCTTGACGAGCATGCTCTTGTGCTCCGCATGAATCATGAAGGACAGGAAAGACAAATGCATCTGAAGAAAAGTCCATAGTCAATGTATCTTGGACAGACTGCTCACAATTGCAATAGATAATGTCGGCTTAAACTTTTGTTTATTCAAGCAGATTTGTAGTGATGTAAATTAGTGTTGTAACGTTTTATTTTCTTACCTTTTAACGGAAACCTAATTCAGCCTGGGAGGCCATACCGGGCTAAAGCTCTAACAACACTACCTTGAAACTGGTCGCACCCGTAACCATATTCTTATTGACCATATGCTTTTTGATATGGACACATGAGGTGGATCACATAGACAAGGTCTTAAGCGATGGTGAAGCACTGCCGCAAATCACCCATATCAGCGACCACGAACGAAGTTTTCAACTTTATTCGTGGTCTCTTGGATTTGACTCATATATACTCGGTCCTATTGACAACGGGATGCATATTGTCTCTGTAACAGCTGTTAGTTGTTATGGTCAGGATGATGGTAGCGCAGTGGCCATTGTAAATGGTGGGGTATGGCCATATAGTTATGAATGGAGTACTGGCGATACCATGTCATACATTGAAAATCTGGTGCCAGGTGATTATTCGCTCACTATTTCGGACTCAGATGGAAATATGTCCAGCGAAGATTTCACCGTTGATGAGCCACTTGAGATATTATTGACTTTTCAGATTACAGCGCCATCAAGTATGGGAGGAAATGATGGTGCTATCGACATGACGGCGACGGGTGGGTCCTCCGGAGGACTGTTTCCCTGGGACTTTGAATATGAATGGAGCAACGATAGTATATCGGAAGATATAAATAACCTAACTGCTGGTTTCTATACTGTAACCGTCACTGACTTTACCGGTTGTTTCAAGGTTGCCACCGTCGAAGTGCCTGATATTCCTTGCAATGAAATTAATTCCAATGAAGTTAGTTCTGATATTTCATGTAGTGGTGCTTCTGATGGTTCTATAACGATATCTCCAAATGGTGGATCAACACCCTACACCATCCAATGGTCCACCGGTGCATCAGGCTCAATCGTATCCGGACTTGCTGCTGGAACTTACCAGGTCACTATCACGGACGATTTGGGATGTATATCGGTTGACACTTTTGAGATAGTACAGCCGACACTGCTGCAGGCAACTTTTACCTCTCAGGATGAATCCACTCCCGGAGCCTCTGATGGCAGTATCGATCTAAGCGTCCAAGGTGGGGCCAGCCCTTATTCCTTTGCCTGGTCCGATGGTTCGAATAGCGAATATCTTTCCGCACTGGCGGGTGGAAGCTATACAGTGACCATTACCGATGACAACGGTTGTATCCTGATCGCCGATGAGACCATCGCCACCGGTTGTCACCCTGCCGGCACTCCCTGCGATGATGGTGATCCTGCAACCATCAACGACCAGGAAGATGGCAATTGCGTGTGCACCGGTAATCCCTGCCCCGATATACAGTCGGGATTAGCGACAACGGATGTCTCCTGCTTCGGTGGATCAGATGGCACTGCCACAGTTAACCCGTCCAATGGCAGTTCACCCTACTCCATCAATTGGTCCACCGGTGCATCAGGCTCAATCGTATCCGGACTTGCTGCTGGAACTTACCAGGTCACTATCACCGATAATTTGGGATGTGTTTCCGTCGACACTTTTGAGGTAGATCAACCGGCACTGCTGCAGGCAACATTTACTACTCAGGATGAATCCAGTCCCGGAGCCTCTGATGGCAGTATCGATCTAAGTGTCCAGGGTGGTATCAACCCTTATTCCTTTGCCTGGTCCAGCGGTTCATTTAGCGAAGATCTTTCCGGACTGACGGGTGGAACCTATACCGT
>JAUILF010000464.1 GCA_030433135.1 Bacteroidia bacterium
ATAATCGTGCTCGTTTCTGACATGACCAACTTTGAGATACAGGCCGTACAATTGTAAGGAAAGGTTACTCAGCGCGTTTGTACGGTCAATTCTCCGGGTAAGATCAACCGATTCTTTCTTAAGTTCTTCTGCCCTGTTTTCAATGCTACGGGTGATGTATTGTGATTCGATGAATTTTTCAAACTCCAGGACATTTAAAGCAAGAACATTAAAGTTGTTCTTCATCGCCATGCCTTTGGCTTTAGACAAAATGTCCAGACTTTGCCGGTAGAGCCCTTTATCATACAGTACCCGGGCATAATCGATCCTTTCCCGGATGTCAATCTCCATGTTACTATTTCGGCTCAATAGACGTAGGCAGACCAACAGCTGTTTATATAGATGAGCTTTGAGGTTGGAAAGCTGTCTTTTTTTTATCCCTGATATATTTTCCAGGACAGCCTCCTCGTCATATTTGCCGGTTCTGCTGATCTCATCAAAAAGCTGAAGGAAGAGGATATCTTCCGATATTTGATTTCGTGTAACGAACAGACGAAAACTCCTTTTTTCCGCTTTGGATAAGGAGTTGATCAATTGTAGGAGATAATCCGTCTTTGGTGTGGGCATTGTAATAGAAATCTATCTAAAATATTGTATGTCAACACATTGTGTTCTGTACTAGAGCCTATTGTCTTGTAAATGAAGATGAATACACTTTCGCAGTAGTTCCTTCTTCCCGTATTTTTACACAATAGTCATAACTATAAACATATAACAAAATGGACAAAAATAGGATCCAAATTTTTGACACAACCCTGAGAGACGGTGAGCAGGTACCCGGATGTAAATTGAACAAAGATCAAAAATTACGTCTGGCTGCTCAACTTGAGAAGCTGGGTGTAGATGTCATTGAAGCTGGATTCCCTATTTCCAGCCCCGGTGATTATGAAGCGGTAGAAGCCATAGCCAAGGCTGCTGGTGATGTTACTATCTGTGCTCTGTCCAGAGCTGTGGAACGAGATATCGAGACAGCTGCAGCGGCCATCAAATCAGCCAGGTTACCCAGAATACATACAGGAATCGGTACGTCGGACTCGCACATTAAATACAAGTTTAACAGCACCAGGGAAAAGGTTATTGAAAGAGCCGTGGCAGCTGTAAAATTTGCCAAGCGCTTTGTGGAGGATGTTGAGTTTTATGCAGAGGACGCCGGAAGAACTGACAATGAATTCCTGGCTAGAGTCTGTGAGGAGGTTTTGAAGGTGGGAGCTACCGTTCTCAACATACCAGATACCACAGGATATTGTCTCCCAAATGAATACGGGAGTAAAATAAAGTACCTGGTGGACCACGTAAAAGGCATCGAAAATGCCACTATTTCCACCCATTGCCATAATGACCTGGGCCTGGCCACTGCCAATTCGATCGAGGGTGTAATTAATGGGGCAAGACAGATCGAATGTACCATCAATGGTCTGGGAGAGCGTGCCGGCAATACTTCTCTGGAGGAATGTGTAATGATTATCAGCCAGCATCCGTATCTTGGATTTTATACCGGCATCAATACTAAAGGATTGTACCCCATCAGCAGACTGGTAAGTGATGAGATGGGTATGCCGGTTCAACCAAACAAAGCCATTGTCGGTTCCAATGCCTTTGCACATTCGTCCGGTATTCATCAGGATGGCGTGATTAAGAAAAGAGAGACTTATGAGATTATAGATCCGATTGAGGTGGGAGTAGACAAATCCTCCATAGTACTTACTGCCAGAAGTGGCAGGGCGGCTCTGGCTTATCGATTGAAAGAATTAGGTCATGACATCACCAAGCTGGAATTGGATACTATATATCAAAAGTTTTTGGAAATTGCTGACCGGAAAAAGGAAGTGGTCGATGCCGACCTCCTTGGTTTGATGGAAAGGAAATCAGAATTGTTATCATCTTAATAAAAGAAATCATTAGATATTGTTGAAAAATGGGTAAAACGCTTTTTGATAAAGTATGGGATGCACACGTGGTTGACACGGTTGATGGAGGCAGAGAGGTGCTCTACATAGATAAACATTTGATACATGAAGTAACCAGTCCACAAGCTTTTCAGGGACTTCGGGACCGAGGTATCAAGGTAGCAAGACCGGAAAGAACAGTGGCAACTGCCGATCACAATGTACCGACCGAAAACCAGCATCTGCCTATCCGCGAGGAATTGTCGCGGATCCAGGTACAAAAACTGGTTGATAACTGCGAGGAGTTTGGAGTGACCTTATACGGTTTAGGGCATCCATATCAAGGCATTGTACATGTGATAGGTCCGGAATTAGGAATTACACAGCCAGGCATGACCATGGTGTGTGGAGACAGCCATACATCTACTCACGGTGCTTTCGGAACGATAGCTTTTGGAATTGGGACCAGTCAGGTTGAGCAGGTACTGGCTACTCAATGCCTGCTTCTCACCAGACCGAAGAGAATGAGAATTCGGGTAGAAGGCGAATTATCCAAAGGAGTTTTGGCTAAAGATGTCATTCTTTACATCATCTCACAACTCACTGCTGCAGGAGGTACTGGATACTTTATTGAGTATGCCGGATCTGTGATCCGCTCACTGAGTATGGAAGGGCGGATGACCGTTTGTAATATGAGTATCGAAATGGGAGCACGGGGAGGAATGATAGCTCCGGATGAGACCACATTTGAGTATGTAAAAGGACGTGAATTTGCCCCACAAGGTGAAGATTATGATAAGGCTGTAGCATATTGGAAGACGCTTTATACTGATGAAGATGCCGTTTTCGATAAAGAATATGTTTACCACGCTGAGGATATCGAACCAATGCTTACCTACGGAACCAATCCCGGAATGGGTATACCGGTGAGTGGTGAGATCCCGCAAACGGGAGGTCAGCAGGGTGATGCCTCTTTTCGGAAAGCGTTGTCATATATGGGCTTAGATGCCGGTTCTAAATTGGAGGGACATCCGGTGAATCATGTTTTCATTGGTAGTTGTACCAACTCCCGGATTGAAGATTTACGACTGGTTGCCAAGTTTGTAAACGGCAAAAAGGTCGCAAGTAACGTGAGTGCGATGGTCGTACCTGGTTCGCAACAAGTGAGGAAACAAGCGGTACAGGAAGGTCTGGATAAAGTCCTTCGGGATGCGGGATTTGATTTCCGTGAAGCAGGTTGTTCAGCCTGCCTTGGAATGAATGAGGACAAAGTACCGGCAGGACAGTATTGTGTTTCTACTTCAAATCGAAATTTTGAAGGTAGACAAGGCCCGGGTGCCCGCACCATTTTGGCCAGTCCGCTGATGGCAGCTGCCACCGCCATAGAAGGTAAAATTGTTGATGTAAGAGAATATATCTAAATGGAAAAAATAGAAATCATAGATTCAAGCTGTATCCCTTTACCAATTGAGGATGTGGATACGGACCAAATCATTCCGGCCAGGTTTCTCAAGGCCACTACCAAGGAAAATTTCGGAGACAATCTTTTCAGGGATTGGAGATACAACTCCGATGACTCACCGAAGGAAGACTTTGTACTGAATAATCCGACTTATAGTGGTGTCGTATTGGTAGCCGGAAAAAATTTCGGCTGCGGCTCTAGCCGTGAGCATGCGGCATGGGCACTGGAAGATTTTGGCATTAAGGTTGTTGTCTCCAGCTTCTTTGCGGATATCTTTAAAGGAAACGCTCTGAACAATGGGATCTTGCCGATCACGGTATCTGATGCTTTCCTTGACAAATTGTTCCGGGCCATTGAGAAGGATCCTAAGGCAAGAGTCCATGTGTCTCTACCAGATCAAACCATCAAAATTTTGGATACAAGTGATTCGGAGACTTTTGATATTGATCCTTACAAGAAGATGTGTCTCCTCAATGGATACGATGACATTGATTACTTGCTGAGTAAAAAGGATCAGATTAACGAATTCGAAGAAACCCGAACTTACTAACCCTTAAGTATGGAAGCTAAAATAGCCGTTTTACCAGGTGATGGTATCGGACCTGAAGTTATTGATCAGGCTCTAAAAGTATTGAATGCTGTGGCGGATCGCTACGGTCACCAGTTTACCTATTGTTTTGGAGATGTTGGAGGCATCGCCATTGATAAGACCGGAAATCCCCTTCCCGATGAAACTTTGGATACTTGTCTGAACTGTGATGCAGTATTGTTTGGGGCTATTGGTGATCCTAAATTTGACAATGACCCGACCGCCAAGGTTCGCCCGGAACAGGGTTTATTGGGAATGAGGAAGGCACTGGGCTTATTTTG
>JAUILF010000465.1 GCA_030433135.1 Bacteroidia bacterium
AACCCTCAGAGGTGCCGCAGGTGAATTGAATATTCCTGCTATTACCCTGGAACTGGGTAATCCCAACATCTTTCAAAGGAGACTCATCAGAAGCGGAGTGGCAGGAATTCACAACGTGCTCTCATTTCTCCAAATGATCGATGATAAGATTATTCCACCTGTTGAGGAAACGGTTATTTGTGACCGGTCCTATTGGATTTATACTGATGCAGGAGGGCTGTTAAATGTAAGGGTTGAACTCAAGGAGAAAATTGAAAAAGGAACGGTGATGGCATCCATTCGCGATGTTTTTGGTAGTATGATTAAAGAATATACTGCCCCGGAAGACGGGATCTTGATTGGTAAAAGTGTTAGTCCAGTTAATCAGACCGGGGGTAGGATCCTACATCTCGGCGTAGTCAGGGATGAGTCATGATCATGAGTTCAATAAGAAGGACCGAATGGATATCTTGATCAGACCGGAGCATAGGGCAGATCATCATCTCATCAGCGAACTGATTTTAACATCCTTTGCCGAGGTCGAAATAAGTGATCACCAGGAGGCCAAACTGGTGCAAAGGTTGCGAAACTCAAAGGCTTATGTACCAAGCCTGGCTCTGATAGCACTCGTGGCCGAAGAAATTGTCGGGTATATTTTATTTACCAAAATAAGATTGAAAGGATTTCCAGGTGAGGGACTGGCCCTGGCACCTTTATGTGTTTTGCCATTGATGCAGAACAAAGGTGTGGGCTCGAAACTGGTGCAATTTGCCCTGAAAATGTGTGAGAGAATGAAATTTGCATTTGTCACAGTGATCGGAGATCCTGATTATTATAGTCGATTTGGATTCAGACCAGGTCTGGAGTATGGAATAATTTTTCCGTTTGATGTGCCATCGAAATACTGTATGGTTTTGCCGTTGATCACTGGAACGGATATACAGAGTGGCTTACTTGTATTTCCGGATGCTTTTTGGAATCATAATTAAGCAATTATGAAATTCAGGTTAATCGCTATAATCGGAGCTACCATAGCGGCTTTTGCTGTAGTGGCGCAATTTTATCTGATATTGCTCAATCGGGAAGTCGCGGTGGGGGAGACCATTATCCGCTTCTTCAGTTATTTTACCATCCTTACCAATACCTGGGTGGCAGGCACTTTTATCTATCTAGCTGTCAAGGTACCGGATTTATCAAATCAGCCGAGGGCTACATTTTGGACACCCTTGGCGGTATTTATACTTACAGTCGGACTGGTGTATCAATTTCTCTTGCGCAGCCTGTGGTCTCCTGAAGGATTACAGATGGTTGTAGACGAATTGCTTCATACGATCATTCCGTTGTACTATTTGATCTTCTGGTGGCTTTATGGACCTCATCCCACCATTAGCTGGAGAAGATTTTTTCCCTGGTTATTATATCCTGTTCTTTACTTGAGCTTGGTTCTGGTAAGGGGGTATTTCTCAGACTTTTATCCATATCCGTTTCTTGACCTGACGCAAATTTCAGGAGGGCAATTGGTGGCAAACAGCATTATCTTAATGGGGGTATTTTTGCTATTGGCCGCATTGCTTATTGGAATAGATCATTATTGGCGGAAATGGAAAACGAAAATATGATGGATTTTCAGATTGAAGGTAATATCGTCGATATTGAAAACCGGAAGGTGTTCACCGGTGAAGTTTTGGTAAGAAATGGACATATCCATGCTCTGAGACCTCTGGACCGAAAAGTGTCAGGATATATTTTACCAGGTTTCATCGACGCTCATATTCATATCGAAAGCTCGATGTTGATTCCCACTGAGTTTTCCAGACTGGCAGCTCCACATGGGACGGTGGCCACTGTTTCTGATCCTCATGAAATTGCCAATGTACTGGGTAAAGGGGGCATTGAATTTATGATTGAGAATGGAGCCAGCGCAGGTCTGAAGTTTTTCTTCGGTGCCTCTTCGTGTGTTCCTGCTACCACCTTTGAAACTGCTGGGGCGAGGATGACTTTGGAAGATATTGACCAACTCCTCTCACGCCCGGATATCTTGTATCTGTCTGAAATGATGAATTATCCCGGAGTGATTAATCGTGACCCGGAAGTTCTGGGGAGGTTGGATTTAGCCAGTAAATGGCAAAAACCTGTAGATGGACATGCACCCGGCTTGAAAGGTCAGGATGCTGATTCCTACTTTGGATCTGGAATCAGTACCGATCATGAGTGTTTTTCATTGGATGAAGCCAGGTACAAGGCTTCACTGGGAGTTAAGATTCTGATCAGAGAGGGAAGTGCCGCTAAAAATTATGCAGCTCTGCATCCATTGTTGAATGAGTATCCGGAATTAATCATGTTTTGCTCAGATGACAGGCATCCTGATGATTTGATCGAGGGACATATCAATTCACTTGTGCAAAGAGCAGTGGCTGATGGTTATGATTTGTATGATGTGCTCTGGTCTGCTTGTATTCATCCGGTAAAGCACTATAAATTGCCGGTGGGAACATTGAATGCAGGAGATCCGGCAGACTTTATCGTGGTGGAGGACCTGGAGAATTTTAAAGTCTTATCCACGTTCATCGACGGCGTAAAATATGCCGAAAAAGGTAAGACACTCGAACCAGGTGTAGCTATTGATCCCATCAATCAATTTGTGGCAAGTCCGATGAAAACCGGTGACTTTGCTTTAAGCGCGGATGCATTTGGTGCTGGCCCGATGCCGGTAATAGTAGCTATTGATCATGAGCTTATAACAGAGAGACTTTATGCCGAGAAATCTGTTAGATCCGGCCATATCGTACCTCAACCTGATGAGGACATTCTGAAGATAGCAGTGGTCAACCGGTATGATAATCAGCCACCTGCTGTAGCTTTTGTGAAGGGATTTGGTCTGAAAAACGGTGCTATGGCTTCTTGTGTCGCTCATGATTCACATAATATCATAGTGATAGGAACAGATGATGATCTTATCTGCAGGGCGGTCAACAAGATCATTGAGCAGAAGGGTGGGATTGCTGCAGTATCTGTTACAGATGAAAAGGGATTGTCACTGCCCGTGGCCGGAATCATGTCCGATACCGATGGAAAATTGGTGGCAAGGCAATATGCTTCTATTTCAAAATTTGTAAAAGATGACCTTTCATCTACCCTGACAGCCCCATTTATGACACTTTCCTTTATGGCATTACTGGTTATTCCCAGTCTGAAAATCTCAGATCTCGGCTTATTTGATGGTGAGACATTTTCCTTTGTGGAGTCCTAACCCGGGATTTACTGGGAAGGGGTCCACCAGGCATCAAGCTCGGACTTCAAGCGGTCACTGATGTTGGCTTTATTTGAAACCAGGTTGTTTGTTTCACCTGGGTCATTTGAAAGATCATAAAGCTCCGCTTCCGGATGTTGACCATCTGGTGAAAAGGGCCAAATTAATTTATAGGGATAATCTATGGCAATCCTGTTTTGCAAAGAAGCTGCTGGCTTCACAGGATCTGCCATGTCATGGGCAAAATCTTCTACGAACACCGTTTGTCGGTGATCAAGTTGGCGGGCATCCATGAGATTTAATCCTGGTAGGTCCGGTTGCTCTTCCAGCTGCAATTGGGAGAGAATGGTAGGCATAATATCGACATTACTGACGGCATGAACACTATCGATTTTCGGCTGGATTACACCCTGCCAGCTCAGCATAAGTGGTGTTCTGATTCCATCTTCATAAGGAGACCTTTTGGATCTCTCGGCATATCGGTTTACCCGGGTACTGTCCTGGATCCACCCATTATCAGAGGTGTAGATTATGAGGGTCTCTTCCAGAATGTCCTTTTCTTCGAGGTGTTGCAAAAGAGCTCCGCAGGTTTGGTCAAACCAATCGCACATAGCCCAATATCGTGCTATGGGTTCTGAGGAAGTTTTGGAAAGGTATTTCTGGAGCAGGCTGTCAGGAGGGTTATGAGGTGTATGCGGCAAGAACGGAGCATACCAGACGAAGAAAGGGGCTGTTTTTTCCTGAGCATCTGAAATAAAATCAAAGATGGTCTCCAGTCCGGAGCGACCAATTTCCAATCCTTTATCACCGTGCCTTCCTCCCTCTTCGGGAATCCCATGAGTCATACCGGCATCAAACTGTGCATCTTTCCACGAACCCAGCCACCATTTGCCGGTTTGAAGTGACAGATAATCTGCTTCCTTCAAATAAGTAGTTAGTAGTGGATTTTTATAGAATTGATCCTTGTGCAACTTATAATGAGCTTCTCTTTCCATGCGCCACTCAGTGGA
>JAUILF010000466.1 GCA_030433135.1 Bacteroidia bacterium
TATGTTTCAAATAATCCTGTAAGATTAAAACTGCACTAACTTTATCCACCAGTGCCTTATCTCTTCGTTTCTTCTTCTTGGCCCCACTGGCCATGATCACCTCCCTGGCATGTTGAGAGCTAAATGATTCGTCGTGGTAGACAATATCCAGTGCAGGAAAGTCTTTTTTTAACCCATCGGCAAATTTCTCAATAACCGGCACCAGTTTAGTTGGATTTCCATCCTTATGTACAGGATAGCCAATTACGATCTTTTGCACTTTCTCCACCTGCATGTACTCACGGATATATGCATCAAGATTAACAGTTTCAACTGTCGCCAGACCTGAGACAATGATCTGCAATGGATCCGTCACTGCCAAACCTGTTCGTCTGGAACCATAGTCAACCGCAAGCACCCTCATGTCACAAAGATAAATCTTACCTAAGAAAAAATGGCCCTCTCCAAATAGAGAAGGCCATTTTTGCTTTTACTCGTGAAAATTATTGTTAGTTCCCAGGGTCTACCTCAACACGATCATCTTGCGGGTAACCTGATTATCTTCTGTTTGAAGCCGGTAGTATAGCAATCCTGCGGACAATTGCTGTGCTTCAATGGGTACTTCATGGAAACCCTTATCGAAATACCTGGTAACCTCATGCAGCACATGTCCGGCAGGATCCATGATTGTCAGCGTTGCATTTCCTGATCTTGCCAGGTTGAATCCGATTATTGTACGATCATAGAACGGATTTGGTCGATTCTGCATGAGTTGAACATGCGTGTCATCCTGATCTACAAAACTGATTGCCAGCTGCTTACTCCCTATATCAGAGGTGTATATCTCCGAAGTCATTGTTTTTGAAGAAAGACTGATTGACTCAGACAGTAAAGCACTTTCCTTACCGTCAAAAACCAGGGTAAACAACGGTTCATTGTCATTGAGTGATATCGTTGGTACAGCAATCCAACTAAGTTTGACCAAACCATCTTCGACATGATCCAGATTCAGCATCTCATCACTAAGTGCCAACTGGCCATTTTCCATTGCTGAAAACGAAACCATTTGATCATTAAATTTTAATTCCAGTTGTATTCCTTCCATATGTGTAATGTCCTTGAGAAATACAGGAACACTCACTTTTGAACCCTGATCAAATTGCTGCTCGGTAATCTCTAAAAGTGCTCTATTACTATTGCGACCGGTAGTTCTGGAGGCAAAAACATTTCCATCAAGATCACCAACCTTGATACCTACAAAATTCTTGGTTAACTGCTGGTCGGTAGTTCTACCGTTAACGACAAACTCCTCCGGGAAATCCAACGACAGCGGGTCATCCGATGTATAGAAATCAAAATCGGCATCTACAAATCTCCAGGAAGTATTGTTGGGAAACCGATCCGTTTTGTTCAGAATAATCCTTCTCATCTGAACAAGATCAATAGGATTAATCTTTCGATCCCGGTTTACGTCTGCTGCAATTTGTTTGAAGGGTGATGTTAGTGGCTTAATATCAAGTATATGCTTTTGCATCTTAATAAGATCGGCCGTTGATATACCATTACCATGGTCATAATCTTTTTCAGGCTTGATCACCAAACCATTGGACATATTGTTGGCCACCTGATAATTTCCGTCGTCACCGGTGACATCTTCGTCTTCCTGCGCACCCATAGCTTTCACCTTAACATTAGCGACTTGCACCAAAGCCTCTGTGGTTATACTTCCCTCCACAGAAATTTCCTGACTTGAGACAGTTGCCCCCGAACAAACACCATGGTTGTCATACAACATCACCACTGCATTGCTGTAGTCTGCTGTGTTATTAGCCGTATCCACAACCCAAAACTGGACTTGTAAGGCAGTTGGGTTTGATATAAAATCATTACAATCAAAGGTCAAAGCTGTCTGATCATAGGATGGAACCGGTGAATTGTCATCTGCTGGTCCCCGTGCCACCAGAAACAGCAAGTCGCCGGGATTTCCTCCACATGGTGGAGCAGAGCTGGAGTTAAATTCACTGGCCCAAACTTCCGCCATCCCAGAGTCGGTAATATTATCGTTGTCAGTATCCATGGGAGTGAGCACTGTAGTGAGTGAGGAGTAGTTCACCACACTGGGCAAGGCACCACTACTTATTGAGAAGGTACTTACCCTCTCAGCGATGTTATTGCAATCATCAATGGCCCTCCACAGAATCTCATATTCGCCGGCCAGCAATGGATCCTGAGGAGCAGCTATTTCGCCTGTACCCGTGCTTATTATCTGACCTGATTCATTACGGATCAACCACTCCACAAAGGGATCAGCACCGCACTGGTCAGTAGCATCTATTTCACCGGTGAAAAATGCCGTGCAATTAGATGTTTGTATATCGGCTACCATCGATAGTTCTGTGATTACAGGTTCGATCGTGTCCATGATCTTAATGTATTGATGGAATGTCTTTACACCTGGTTTACCAACCATACTCGACCACCGACCTGTAAACTGGACTTCACACCAATCTACCAGGCACCATGTTCTCTCTATTTTGTAGCACCCCTGGCCACTCACAATCTGAAAAACTTTGTCAAAGTACCCCATTCCAAACTGATTGCAACTTGAAAGATTATCAGGAAGTTGTGGTCCAGGTGTGACAATAGTGGTGTTTCCATCGAGTCCATAGGCAATCCCACAATCATAGATTACTGTATCCTCCAGGGGCCAGATTACATTCATATTGTTAAGACTGCAAGTGGTTAAATGTATGTACTGAGTTGCGTAAACAAACTCCTGAGGTCCATGATCGCCTGACACCATGGCTATAAACTCACGCTTGATGGCACTGTTGGCACAGTTTACATCCGGTAGCGTATATCTCTCCTTCAAATTACTACCGCAATTGTCATAAACCACGCCATCAAGATAAGTCTCAGTGATGACCTGATCAAGATCAGCGCAATCAAAAGTCTGTACCTCGAAAGTATCCCGCAGATCAGGGGCCAACACATATTTGCCAAAGGCCTCCTGTATGGCAGCAGTATCATAATTTTCAACGATCTGGCGATAAAATTGATCATAGGCAGAACAATTAATGCTTAGATCGGGCAATGGTATGGTGACTTTCGGAGCTAACTTGTCTTCGACATATACGTAACCCCAACAGATATCTACATTGCAATTGACGTCAATTACCAAGACCTCCACCTTGATAGGTGTGCCAATGTCTTCACAACAAAAAGGTACCTTATCAGCAAAACCAAACTCGTATTCATCTTTGCAAATGCCCGGATCTATATCCACCCATTCGGCAAAGTGCCGGTAGTAGTCTCCAACCGGGTTACCTGGTGTGGTATCATAACCACATGCCGTCTCCCAGTCTGTTCGTCTGGCCAAAATCTGGTAAATATTACAATTATCATAGCTCTGAGCGTCCATACTGGTAGCCTGCATCAAGGTGAAATCATCTGCATTAGTCAGGGTCAGGTTGATGGCGTCGTGACAAGCCGCAATGGCGGGCGTATTGTCAGATACAACCAACACCATCGTATCATATGCCGTCAGATGGCAAGCGTTAGTAGCTTTATACACCACGAAAACTTTTTCCTTGTCAATATCCGAAACACTAATTACCTGTACTATGTCAGCCGTGTAATTGGCGATGGACGCACCATCTATCACCACACTAACAGAGATCTCAGAGGGATCGCTGCAATCATCCGTAACTGAGGCATAAGGTAATTCACCCTTTCCGAGGCAGTCGTGTCCCGATGTACCGATAGTATCTGTCCAGAACACACCAGTGATTCCATCAATAGTATGAGACTCCAGGGACAAAAGGCTTGTATCATAAGAAATTTCCGGAGGCGTTGTGTCTAACAAGATTAAGGTATCAACACACTCAATCTTGTTGCCACACTCATCACCCAAACTCCAGGTCCTCATCACCATACGGGTATTCCCACACATGTCCCAAACCATTTCCTGAACCGAAACATGAATACCACAAAGGTCTCCTGTACCAGGAAGTAAGGGAAAAGTATCGACACCTGGAATTTCGTACATGGGTGCTCTCAAAGTAATATCGTCTATAGCACTACTATCACTTCCGCAGTAGGAGGTGTCAATTCCTGCCGGGCAGATCAGGGAATCGTTGAGCAAATCGATTCTTGCGACATAGGTAGTATCCTGGCAAATGGTGGGCTGTCCGGGCAGACTCCAATCCCTGTATATAACATAGGCAG
>JAUILF010000467.1 GCA_030433135.1 Bacteroidia bacterium
GGCAAGCTGTTGGAAGACCACTACATCAGCCATACAAGGTTTAGAAACATTGTAAAAAAAGAACTCAATATGAAATGATTGCATCAACGACCCTCCGTTGATTTAGCCATCCGACACTTGGAACCGCCGTATATCTAATCCACCCGATCAACTGTTTATCTATCGGCCTGCCATCCTCAAGATTTAAAGTCTACTGCCCCGGACAATCCTCGATCAGGGCATCAAACAGGGCACCAGCGGCCACCTGGAAACCAACAAAGTACTTTCTATTTGCCTTTACCCTGTAGTAAAACAGTGAGGGTATAACAAAGTATCTTAAAGTCAAGGGCCAGACTAGCCCTTTCTACATAGACCATATCAAATTGCAGACGCTGCAACATCTGGTCTATTGTGCTGGCATATCCATATTTAACCTGCCCCCACGAGGTAATACCTGGTCGTACTTTCAAAAGGTGTCGGTAGTATGGAGCCCTTTCCATAATTTGCTCAATGTAATATTCCCTCTCAGGCCTGGGGCCCACTATCGACATCTCACCCCTGAGTACATTCCAAAATTGTGGCAGTTCATCCAGTCTCCATTTCCGCATCATCGCGCCAAAGGGTGTACGACGCTCGTCGAGATCGTGAGAAAGTTGTGGGCCATTGAGTTCAGCACCCTGGTACATCGAACGAAACTTGTAGATGGTGAAAGGCTTATTACCAAGACCAATGCGGCGCTGTTTATATAAGATCGGTCCCGGAGAAGAAAATTTTATGCGTAGAGCTAAATAAAAAAATAATGGTGATAATATGATCAGCAAAGAAAAAGATAAGAGTACATCAAATCCCCTTTTGATGACTTGTTGCCATTGAGGCATCAGATTATTCTGATGGTCCAGAGAAACAGGACCATATACGGGTTGTACTTTTACACTTCTAAGAATGATATCATACATGCCTGGAGTGATCTTTACTGCTATTGGGTCCTCACGATCATACAGAGGGTCTTTCAAACCCTTAAACCTGCTGTAGTTTGACGTATCAAGAGTTTTTACTTCGTCGATATCGACATCTTCTATTAACTCTCCCATATCATCGATCGTATTTGGTTGGGAATATTAAGGATCTAGTCACTAATACTGATTCCATTGATCATAACCGAGCTACCAGAATCAGAAGATCTTCTGCCTGCAATCACTCTCCCATACAATGAAATGGCAAAGTCCCTTCCACTCGCACAAACCGTAGAGGGTATTGTCAATACACACCTCAATTGGAAGTATAAAATATTGGAATTAGATCCATATGAAAATGAAATGCATGAAGAACAGAACAAGGAAAGATTCAAATGACATCCTGTTGATGGATCCTTTAGTCGTTTGGAAAATCGGTATAGGGATCCGGAAATTAAACTTTAAAAGTTTCCCCATATCAAATAGTATGGGGAAACTAATAAAGTACGTAAAATGATACTTACCTGGAAAGTATTATCTTCTTGGCATCAACATAGTTAATGCCGTCTTTACCCAGAGCATTTATCTTGACAATATAAATACCACTGTTAAGGTTTGAAGCATTGAAATTATAGGCATGAGGACCAGAAGCCAAATTGTTTTCGGTCATCTCATAAATTAGCTGCCCAGTCAGGTTATATACACCCAAAGTAACCCTGGATTGCTGCTCCAGTCCAAACTCAATGGTAGTCTCCTGGTGAAATGGATTTGGAAAGTTAGCCAAATACAATTGTCCGGGAACTACTTCCCTGGAAGAAGTTGTCATTGAATCAGAAGTAATCAATGGTGTCTCATCCATGGTCAACGGATCATAATAGACCTGGGCATTTACCATGGAGTCCCTGAGGGCTTCGATAAAGGTTTCTCTATTAGCCAAATATTCTTCTTTTAACTCAGGATACCAGTTTAGGTCACCGAGAGGTAATCCGTCTGTCCCCCCTGTTTTCAGAGTTTCATTTGCATAAGTGAGATCAAAAACCGGTGGCCAGCTCAGAGAAGGAGTTCCACCGTCATCAAATGATACCGGCGATTCGATACGCCAATCTGGCCATACAGCAGATGGATCATTATAATGAGCACTCAGGTATTCAGGTATCACCGGACCATTATCAGCAAGCACAGTGAATTCAGGATCCATGTCAGCATAATTTGCCCCAATCCTATAGTTGTCATCCGTCACAATAAATGAATCTACATCGGGAAACTCCCACAAAAGGCTGGGAGAAATCGAATCCCCTGAATTGGTTTCGAACCAGTCACCAATTTCCTGAGGTCTAAAAAGAAGGTTCTGTCCCTGATACAGAGAAACACTATCCAGATGGTCTTTTGCTTCACCAAAGAAATTGTTTCCGGTGAAATAAGTCGCATAGTTGTCATCCGGAGAGGAATGGTTTTCAGTTCTGTATCCCAGAAAGTGATAGTTATAATAGATGTTATTTGCAAAAATCGACTCCAATGCACGCTGTTCCTGAGCGGACACCATTTGATTCACAACTGTATTGTGGTTAAAATGAATTTTACCAGCAAAGAAGGGACCACCGTTGGTAAGCAAACGCGAGCAATTATAGATCGTATTGTTTTCGAAAATGGTCTGGCTGGGTGCTGCATCCAAACGCACAGGAAAGCCACCCCATTGCGAATAGCTAACTCGAGTACCATTAATGAAAACACAATTAGTCACACTTAAGGTATCTGCCGTTGGGCTTTGGACTCTAAGTGCAAAATCTTCCCAGTCAGTAATAACACAGTTATCCACTATCAAACCGGAACCGTTTGCATTATTAATAAAGACTCTTCCAATTTCACCATTATTGTGAGTTCCACTTAAGATTACATTCTTGAGTGTGAATTTTCCACCTTCATCGATTTGCATAAATTGTCGGCGATTTCCATCTTCTCCCGGTGTCTGAACCAGAACAGGTGGGTTTTCCATATCCATTATCCATTCTCCTTCAGGCCCCTGGATCGTCACATCATAAACTAAATCCAATCGGCCGTCAAAGGCGTAAAACTGGCCAGCCTCTACAGTGTAAACACCATCGCCAGTTATCTGCGTGTTTACAAATTGATTCGGATCAAGTGGCGTCTGTGCATTCAGCACCGAAAACAGCCCCAGAATCATAATTAATAAGGTAAATGTTTTTCTCATAATTGCTATTTAGTTAATGTTTAAAGTATTCTAATTATTCTTTGGCCATAAGAATAGTTCTTCAATCTTTTTATTCAGGTACATTATGAAACTTATAGCGAACCCCTAAGTCCACCTGTGTACCATAATATTCCACCCGGGAAAGTTTCTCTAATTCACTGGTAAATGAACGATCCGGCGTATTGGTGATGTTGTTAACATTCAGATACACCTGGAGTCCTCCTCCAAGCCATGGTAATTTCTGGTAGGCGGTAAAATCCCAACGCTTATAGGCATCAGTATATCCGTCTAACTCATCATATGTTCTATTTATGCCCGTGAGAACATTGTCAGTGAACACATAGGACAACCGTGCTGAAAAGCCACCAATATCATAGCCCAGGGTAAAATTGAAAATATCATCGGGCTGATTAGGCATCCTACCACTACGTGTGGTGTCGATAAATACTGTTTTTGCAAATGGACCGTCTCCTTCTTTCACAGCTGTCTGCAAGGGATAACTCGTCTTGGAGTTAATGTGAGTATAATTAGCACTCAAAACAATGCCCTTCAAGAAAGATGGCAGGTACCAAAGATGTGTTTGCCAATCCAGCTCAAATCCTCTTACGGTAGAAGTACCTTCTAAGTTTATCCAACTGCTGATAGCCGTAGCCTGTGTTTGTGTCAAGTCAAACCTATTATTGATCGTTTCTGAATCCTTGCTTCGAAAAGCAGTTGAAACTATCAAATTGTCGATCTCCTTATAAAAAACACCAGCAGTAATCAACCCCAGTTTATTCCTAAAGATCGAAGCATATATATCATAGTTTTGCGCTATTGCCGGCTGCAGGGATGTATTTCCCAATTCCAAAGTAGGAGCATTGTATGAGTCATAGTATATATAGGGTGATACAGCCCGGTAGTCCGGATAAATAATACTTTTGGTGCTAGCCAGGCGGATATCCAACCAGTCAGTGGGTTTCACTCGCATTTGCAACTGCGGAAACCAATTAGCATCCTTAATATTATCTTCACTTAGAGATTCTCTTCTAAAGTCCAGAGGTAAT
>JAUILF010000050.1 GCA_030433135.1 Bacteroidia bacterium
TGATCCCGATACAATGGACCGGAATAAGTGATGTCCGGCTTGCCATAGGTTCGGGCTAGTGCCCAGTTACCGAGTCTTTTTCCCACATCGATTTTATTACGTGGGTGAATATCTTCCACATTGCCAATATCACTCACGACCACCATGCCCGTGTTGCGGACTGACTGCATGCTCATGAGCTGGGATTCTCTGACGATGGCACCAACCAAAGGAGTCCCATATTGGTAGGGTGCTATCTGTACGAAGTAAAAAGGCATCGGAAAATCCCAGGCATCCCGCCAGCTCTGGATCATGGCCGGGAACAAGCGCCGGTAAAGTTCTGCATTGGCCGTATTGGATTCACCCTGATACCAAATCGCACCGGCAATCTTGTAATTGGTCACAGGATGGATCATGGCGTTAAAAGCTACTCCCGGCATGCGGGGCCAATAATCAGAAGTGCCCAGTGTCTGATCCCACTGACTAAAATCGGGATCACTTTCAATGACTTCAGAGGGGGTCCAGACCTCAGATGCTGTTCCTCCCCACGCTGACTGGATCAACCCGATGGGAACTCCATCCAGGTTTTGCTGCAAATGACGCCCAAAGAAATACCCAACGGCGCTAAATGACTGCATTGATTCCGGGGTGCATACCTCCCAGGCAGCTTCACAGTCATCCTGGGGATACATGGAAGTCGTTTTTGGAATTTGAAAGAGCCGGATGTTGGGGTGGTCTGCATTGGCAATCGCATCTTCTGCATCGTCAATGCCATGATTAGCTGACCATTCCATATTGGATTGACCTGAGCATATCCACACCTCACCAATCATGATGTCGTCGAGGATGATCGTATTGGCCCCGGCAAACTCAATCTGATATGGCCCTCCCTCTCCCGGGGTAGAAATGGTCAACTCCCACCGGGCATTGCGACTAGCCCTGGTCTCGTAGGTATGGTCATCCCAGGCAGTAGTGACAGCAATATGTTCACCCGGTCCTGACCATCCCCATAACTTTACAGCACTGTTACGTTGTAAAACCATATGGTCCGCCAGCACGGAGGGCAAACGAATGTCTGCCCTGGCGCTAATCAGAATAAATAAAAGAAGGCTGGTAACCAGCCCGGCTCTCCAACCCCTCATTAAACTACCATTGTACTTCCTGGCACTGCCACTTCATACATGCCCTTGGCATCAGGTTTGGCAGATTCCGGTACTGTATCCCAACTGAATGAATCCGGTACCAATTTGTGATTTGACTTGATGGCTTCGTCCCAGGTAATCATTTTACCGCTGTAGGTGGCCATTCTACCCAGGATAGCCGTCATAGTACTCTTAGCTCCGTTTTCAGTATCGTCATATTTGTAGTCACCCTTGGTGATTGCTGCGAAAAGCTCGTCGTGTTCTACCTGGTAAGGATTCGGATCCTGAGAGTCATCGTGCTGAAGCAGCACCTTACCTTTGTGAGACTTTAGTAGCCCAGCACCAAAATCAGCAGTACCCTTGGTTCCGGTCAGTGTTTCATTGACCTGGTTCCAGCAGTTCTTGATATGTCGGCATTGGCTATTCATGATAGAACCATCTGCATAATGATACTCTACAAAGTGATGATCGAAGATCTGGCCGTGATCTGCCTCATTTCTCACTTCTCTACCTCCGATACCCTGGGCCTTTACCGGATAACCCTTTTTTGCCCAGTTCATAACATCCATGTTATGAATATGCTGTTCCACAATATGATCGCCACATAACCAGGTAAAGTAATACCAGTTTCTCATCTGATACTCCATCTCGGTCTGGCCTGCTTCTCGGGGTCTTACCCAGACACCAGCCGAATTCCAGTAAACCTGACCCGAGGTAATGTCACCTATCTTGCCTTTATGGACCAGGTCCATCATCTCTTTGTACTTGGTCTGGTAATGTCGCTGTAGACCCACGACCACATTCAATTTCTTTCTCCGTGCTTCTTCAGCGGTTTCCAGCACCTGGCGTATTCCGGCAGCATCTGTTGCAACCGGTTTTTCCATAAATACATGCTTGTCCTGGGCAACAGCCTCAGCAAAATGTATTGGACGGAAGGCAGGTGGTGTAGTCAGGATGATCACATCACACAACTCTATCGCTTGCTTATAGCCCTCAAAGCCCACGAATTGTCTTTCTTCGGGCACATCTACTTTATTGGCATCAACTGCTTCGGTGATACTCTTGAGACTCTTTTTCAACCTGTCTTCAAAGGCATCAGCCATGGCTACAAGTTTTACGTTTGATTTGGTACTCAGAGCCTGTGTAGCCGCACCTGATCCACGACCTCCGCAACCGACCACAGCAACCTTGATCTCATCGTTGACACTATTGTGAAAACCGTAGCCTTTGGCAAACAATGGAGATGTAACCAGAGCTCCGGCAGCGAGGGATGATTTTTTTACAAAATCCCGTCTTTGTAGACTATTTCTATTTTTCATGATCCTTTTTTTGGCAGTTATAAAATTAAGAAGAGCGATAAATTACTAATTATCCACCTAGTACTAAAGCCCAGAAGGCATTTTGTTCTTCCTGAGTGGGTTGTTCTACCGGTTTTATGATTCTAAAACCGACAAAGGGCGAGTCGGTGTTCCACCAAAAGCTTTTAGGAATCTGGGGATCTCTTTTTTTCCAGTCAAGGGTTGACTCAATGCGGTTTGCTGACCGGAGGTCTTCAGGTTCATCTCTAAAAGAACCTCCCCGCACTGATCGGGGGTGCAGAGCTGTCGGCTTAATCCAGGGATCAGCGACACCGTTCTGCCACTGGTTGTAGGCATCCTCCTGATACTGATCAAGTGTCCACTCTGCCACATTTCCAAGTATGTCATAAAGACCCCAGGGGTTTGGTTTTAGTTTTCCGACCTCATGGAATCTATCTTCGCTGTTCTTTTCGTACCAGGCATACTGTGACAGCTGCTTTTTCTTTTTTCCAAAGAAATAGGGTGCATCCTGTTCACCGGCCTTACATGCATACTCCCATTCGGCTTCCGTGGGCAGGCGGTAGAACTCTCCTGTTTTTTCAGACAACCAACGACAGAACTGCAAAGCACCAAACTGGGTCATCCCGGCTGCCGGGAATCCAAACTTACCCATGCCAAATACCGGGTCTTCATAGGGTGCGCTGGGGCGGGTAATGCCATCAACACGCGGGTTGCCATCTTCATCCAGGTCTACCTGAGGATCCCGATACACCATGAACAAATCATGGGTGATTTCATGTGAGCTCATCCAGAAAGCCGATATTTCCACCTCTTTCCTCGGTTCTTCGTCATCTTCTTTACTTTTCTTACTTCCCAGGTTGAGCGTGCCTGCAGGAATTCCGACAAATTGAATGCTGAGATCAGTTTGTGATATATCCAGCTCAAAATTTTCCGGTTTGTCCTGAGCATGTAACATCCATGTCAAACATACACCTACCAGGATCATACTAAATCTTTTGCTCATCATCTACTCTTTGGTTAATGTTATATCAAATACAATAGTAGCGTCGTCATGGGTCACTATGGTTCCAAACATGGCTGTGGGCGGTTCGATCTGGTAATCCGATAATTTGATCGGTATATTGCCGGCCAGTTTGGAGTCCAGGGAGCCCGTAGCGGACACGACCATGGGTTGTGTTGATCCTGCCATCGAGAAGGTTCCTTCTGCAGCCAGGCTTGCATCACCGGTAGCTTTAGTCCCTTTTCCACTAAAGGTCATTTCTGGTTGCTCGGAGGATTTCAGCGCCTTATAAATTTTGTCATTCATGTCCGGACCCCTTCCTCCATCCAGGCTGGCCACTTCAAGAGAAATATCTACCGTTTGAATAGTACCCGAGCCATCGACTGTAATCTGTCCCTCCCAATTGCCAACTTCGGCTTTCCAATCACGTAAGGTTGATGTACCCTCAACCCAAATGCTGGAGTTTGAAGTGTCAATCGTGTAGGTAACCTGAGCCTGAAGCACAGTTGTAAAGCAGGTCAGGAATAGACCGACCAGGCTGTTAAGCATAAAAACGTTTGTCCTCATCATTCTACAAATGTTAGTTTTTTTTCGAAATTTTCTCAACAAACCTTTGAAAGCCCATTGATTCCAGGTATTCATCACCCAGGCCCAGGGCATATTCAACATTTTCTTTGCTCTCCATTAATTGTAGTGAAACATCTGCAGGTAGGATAGCACAGGCTGATGCTAACGCATCGGCTTCCCAGCCTGATGGTGCAATTACCGAAACACTAAAAGGCCGGGAAACGCCCCATCCTGTTTTAGGATCAAGGATGTGTGCGTACTTTTCCCCTTTATGCACAAAAAATTGATAGTCGGGTCCTGAGGTGGCGACGGCCATGTTTCGCAGCTCTAAGACCTGACCAAGCCAGGGACTTTTGATGTGCCAAAATTCTTTGCCTGGTGGTGGATCGCCTAAAATCAGGTCTCCCCCCATGTCTATGAGATATCTGGTGACTTCCTGAGATTCAAGCATTGCAGCTACACAATCTCCGATATAACCCTTGGCAATGCCGCCAAAATCTAAAGAGGTACCCTTATGGGGAATGGAGATGGTACTATTTTCAGGGTTAACCCCGATTGAGGCATAGTTTACCGTCTTTCTGGCTTGTCTGATTTGTTTTCGGGCTGGTACAGAGCCTTCCGCCAGGTGTTTTCGCCACAATTTGGTCAGAGCTCCGATCGATACGTCAAATGTCCCATCGGTTTCCCGGCTCATTCTGACGGACTTTTGCATCAGATCCATCAGAACTTGACTTACCTCGATTGCTGTGTCCTTTCCGGCAAAAGCAGTTAAGTGATTGATCTCACTGTCCTCCAGGTAGTCTGAAAAAACTTGATTCAGGCTGTCTATTAGGAACCAGCATTGCCTTTCCAGGGTTACAGTATCCACATTTTCTTCACGATATATGGTAATGGATACCAGGGATCCGAGTTTGGGAGCACTGAATTTCACTGCGGAAGGTGACTCCTGGGCTGATACTGACAACCAGATCAAAGGGCACAGCAAAACCAAACTGGTTTTAAGGTATTTCATGTTGATGCATTCTCATTTCGTTGTATACAACGACAGTAATAGGTGGATCATTTGAATGGCTTTTGCCAATACCAGCACATTCGATCCTTTAAAAATTGCTATTTTCCCTGCGAATCATTAAAAACAGATAAAATTGAAAAGACGATCATTCATTCAGGCCAGTGGGATGGCAGGTGGAGCCGCTGTATTCGGACATAAATTAACCCATGCGCAATCTACAGCTTTGGAGGCATATCCTTTCAATTTGAAATATGCCCCCCATCTGGGAATGTTTAAGCATCATGCTGGTGACGACCCGGTTGACCAACTTAATTTCATGGCAGATATGGGCTTTAGAGCCTTTGAAGATAATGGAATGAAAGGCAGGGATGTGGCCGTTCAGGAAGCAATGGCCAAAACCATGAGTGATCGGGGATTGGACATGGGGGTCTTTGTGGCCCATGAGATTTCCTGGAGAGAACCTAATCTCGCTAATGGCGATGAAAGCTTAAGAGAGAAGTTTCTCAATGAGGTACAGGAATCTGTCGAGGTAGCCAAACGCGTTAATGCAACCTGGATGACCGTGGTGCCCGGACATGTGGACCTCAGACAAAATATGGGTTTTCAAACGGCGCATGTCATGGAGTCCTTGAAGAGAGCTGCTGAGATCCTGGAACCACACGATCTGGTCATCGTACTGGAGCCCTTAAATTTTTACAACCATCCGGGCATGTTTCTGACCGAGGTGCCGCAGGCTTATGCTTTGTGCAAGGGTGTAGACAGTCCTGCCTGTAAAATCCTATTTGATATCTATCACCAGCAGATCACGGAAGGTAATATCATTCCTAATATTGATGATGCCTGGAGTGAGATTGGCTACTTTCAGATAGGTGATAACCCGGGAAGGAAAGAACCCACTACCGGGGAAATCAACTACAAGAACATCTTCAAACATATTTATGAGAAAGGGTTTGATGGTATACTTGGGATGGAACATGGCAATGCCTATGAAGGTAAAGAGGGTGAAGAAAAGTTGATCATGGCATACCAGCAATCCGATCAGTTCAAGTAATCAACCGTTTTCTTGCAGATCAAATATTTTCTCCATCAGTCTCCACTTGGTGCCATCCGGAGTATTGGGTAGTCTCTGCTGAAATTGATCCATGAGTTCTTCCCATTCCGCAACTCTAGCGTTGGACTGGTCCATTTGGCTCTTTCGTTCAAAGCTGAAATTTTCATCTGTATCGATGATCATAAACAGGCGGTCTTCTACCCGGTATATTTCCATGTGGTTGATTCCCGAGTCATGGATACTTTGGGTGATCTCCGGCCATATCTTTTGATGATAGTCAATATACTGTTGAATCTTCGCTTTATCATCAACCAGGTCCAGTGCCAGGCAATATCTTTTTCTACTCATACTTGATCATTGTGTTCAGGAAGGTAAGAATACCGATTGCAAAACCGTCTTTCGTCGTAAAAATAGAGGGTTCTGTAAGAATTAGATGCCCGCGGAGGCATCACACACTATTTTTAGGCTGTGTGAGATTACAGAATTTAAACTAAAGCCTTACCTATGAAAAAGTATTCGATCCTTTTTTTGATGACCATGTTGACCTTTGCCGTTACCGGACAGGAACTTGGGGATATCATGGAGAACTATTACAAGGCCGTTGGAGCGGAAAACTGGCAAGAAATTCACGCCCTAAAGATGTCAGGAACTGTGGCCATGCAGGGCATGGAGTTTCCTATCACCGTATATGCCAGCAGACCCAACCATGAGAAAGTTGTCATTGATTTTCAGGGGATGCAGATCATAGAGGCTTATGACGGTAAAGTGGCCTGGAACGTCAACCCTTTTGAAGGCCGGCCAAATCCGACTTTGGCAGATGAAGATGCTACCCGAGAAGCAGCCAGTAAAAGCTTTGAGGAAGATCTGATTAACTACCAGGAAAAGGGGCACAAATTAACGCTCGAGGGCTCAGAAGTATTCAATGGCAAAGATGCATACAAGTTGATGCTGACCAAAACCACTGGTCAGGAAATGGTGTATTACCTGGATGCTGAGACCTATTTGACGGCTGGACTATTGAGCACTGCTGCTACCGGCCCCATGAAAGGTCAGCAGATCGAAACGGCCATGGAGGATTACAGGCAGGTTGATGGCGTATCCATACCTATGACCTTCAAACACAAGGCAAATGGTCAGATAATACTGGAGTCCAAGATGGAGGACCTGGAACTCAATGCCGAGTTTGATAAGGCCATATACACTATGCCAGCAGAGAAATAGCGGTTACGCGGGCAGGGTTTTCATCAATGCTGAAAAATACTGCCAGAGTGTATCCTCCGGAGGCTCAGCAGTTATAGAAACCTGATCATCACTCACCGGGTGATTGAAAAGGAGGTTTGATGCATGTAGATGAATGGAGCGGTCAGGGTTGGATCTGCGACTACCATATTTCACATCTCCTTTGATATGACAACCCACGTTTGCCAGTTGCGCCCTGATTTGATGGTGCCTTCCGGTCTTCAGTTGGATCTTCAACAGATGGTAACGGTCGCTATGACCCAGGAGTTGGTATTCCATTATGGCTTCCAGGGCTCCTTTTTGCTTGCTGTCTACTACATAGCTCTTGTTCGAACGTTTGCTTTTGACCAGATAATTGCGCAGTTCACCTGCCTGTTCAGGCGGTTTTTTATTCACAATGGCAAAATAGGTACGCTCGATCTTCCGGTCCTTGATCTGTTTGCTGATGATTGCCGCCGCTTTAGGGTTTCGGGCAAATAGTACCACACCGGAAGTGGGTTGATCCAGTCGGTGCAAAATGTAGAGATTCCGCTTTGCATAAGCCATAGCCATTTTATGGAAGTCCATGGAGTTGACAGATTGTACGGCTATGGAGGGAGGTTTGTTGAAAGCGATCAACTGGTTATCCTTATACAGCAGGAGATCACCGGGATTGAGAGCAGGAACATCGTTCACATATCTGATTTAATCAGTCCTTTATTTCTTCATAATCTACATACTCATCATCATGATCCTCCTCCCGATAACCACGTTCGGGCAATGTCCGTGGTTTGATAAAGAAAGTATAAGCCATATATGCTGCTATTCCAAGTATGATGAGTTTAAACATGAACTGCGAAGTTTGAATGCGGAAAAATACAATTAGTTTGAAGTAAGGTCAATCCTATACCGGGTTAACTTTTTAGCATTCGGTTTACATTCTTGAATAAACGTGGTGATAAAGAACCATTTTAGACAATAGTACAATGCAAATGCTCCAATTGTAGTTAAATGATGGAGCGATTATTGTATGTAAAGAAATTTTAATGCAAAAGGAGGGTGAGGCTGGTCTAAAATAGTTGATACTAAGTCAGGCTCAGATGCAATAATTTTTAATTTTGCCGAATCGTTGAAAACGAACTATTGAAATGAAATATACTTTTCGAAACCAGTCTACAGCTGCTGGTTGGCTGGTCTTTCTTATAAGTTTTATCGTTTACTTCTTCACAGCCGAGCGAACCGGGAGTTTATGGGACTGTGGAGAGTTTATTCTTGGAGCTTATAAATTACAGGTGGTTCACCCCCCGGGTGCACCCTTGTTTCTTCTGATGGGTAGAATATTTGCCTGGTTGGCGGATATTTTGTCCTCTGATCCAGCCAGGATTGCGTTTGCGGTTAACCTGTTTTCGGGTTTGGCTTCAGCAGGGGCGGCCATGTTGGTTGCATGGACCACGATCATTTTTGCCCGGCTGTCCTTGAAAGGTGACAGTGTAAGTGAACCCGAACAGACTGAATCAATCCTTATACTGGGTGCTGGGATTGTAGCTGGTCTGGCTACCGCCTTTTCTTCTTCAATATGGTTTTCAGCAGTAGAGGGTGAGGTATATGCACTTTCTACCTTCTTTACCACCCTGACTTTGTGGGCTACTATTAAGTGGTATAGCCTGCCGGACAATTCGCAATCAGACAGATGGTTGATCTTTGCTTTTTATTCAGCAGGATTATCAATTGGAGTGCACTTGCTGAGTTTGCTGACCTTTCCGGCCCTTGCTCTATTCTATTATTTCAAGAAATACAAAAAGCATACCCTTACCGGTATGGCTGCTGCATTTGGTGCGGGAGTGCTATTGATCGGCCTGATCCAGGTGTTGATCATCACCGGTATTCCCAACTTGTGGGCTCAGATGGAACTGATCATGGTCAATGGACTGGGTTTGCCGTTCCATACCGGGTTGATACCGGTAGCCCTGGTGATTGCGGCAGTGCTGTTCTTTGGCTTTCGGTATGCTCAACAAAATAAAAACCAACTGGCACAAAACCTGATGGTGGGACTGAGCCTGGTACTGATTAGTTACTCCATTATTGGAGTAGTAGTGATCAGGGCCAATGCGCATCCTCCCATCAATATGAATGCCCCTACAGATGCTCACCGGTTGCTTCCATACCTGAATCGTGACCAATATGGAGAGCGTGCCTTGTTGAAAGGACCTCACTTTGATGCCAAGGCAGTGAGTACCGACATTGAAGATAAATATGGTCAGGTCGGAGATCGATATGAGGTTGTTGACTATAAAGTGACGGCTAATTACCGGTCTGCAGATGAATCATTTTTTCCCAGGATGGGTCATAATGATGCACAAAGAAAACAACTGTACCGTATCTGGGTAAACAAGAATTCCGGAGCACCTACGATGGCAGACAACATCTCCTTTTTCTGGAATTACCAGATAAGGTGGATGTACTGGCGTTATTTTATGTGGAATTTTGCCGGTCGCCAGAATGGAGAACAGGGTTTCTTCAGCTGGGATTTGAAACGAGGACACTGGCAAACCGGCTTAAGGGGAGTGGACGACATGTTGCTGTATAATCAAAGCGAATTGCCCTCCACCATGAAGAACAACAAGGCCAGGAATAGTTACTTTATGTTGCCTTTTATTTTTGGTCTGATTGGGCTCATATTCCACTACCGAACCAGACGAAATGAAGCTATTGGATTACTGTCGTTATTCCTTATCACGGGTATCGGTATCATTATATATTCAAACCAGCCACCAAATGAGCCCAGGGAGAGGGACTACGTACTGGTAGGCTCCTTTTTTACTTTCTGTATCTGGATGGGCCTTGGAGTGATCGGACTCTATAAGATGTTGAAAAAGGTTCCGATGGGTAAAGCCAAGGCTCCGGTGGCTCTGGCCCTGGTATTGTTGGCTCCCCTATTAATGGGCTTTCAGAATTTTGACGATCATTCCAGACGATATTTGTCGGGCGCAAGAGATTATGCCCATAATTTCCTGGAATCCTGCGAACCTAATGCCATTATCTTCACCTATGGTGATAATGATACCTATCCGCTGTGGTATGCGCAAGAAGTAGAGGGTATTCGGACCGATGTGAGAGTGGTCAATCTGAGTCTGATCGCTGTGGATTGGTATATCAATTCCACTCGGCGTAAAGTGAATGATTCACCGGCGTTAAAGTACTCCATCCCCGAAGACGCATACAGGGGACATAAGAGGAATGTTCTGTACTGGCCTCCCAATGGCGATGAGCGTCAAAGGTCATTGTCTTCGGCCTTACAATTTATGGGTGAGCATCATCCATTACCGGGAAGTGGGGGAAGAGAATTTGAAAGTTACCTGCCTACTAAAAACCTGGTTCTCAATATTGATCCTGCCAAAGCGGTTTCAAGTGGCTGGGTGAGTGTGGAAGACCAGGGTGAGATTGTCAGTGAAATCCCGATCACCATCGGAGATGGGAGCCTTACCAAGGATGAACTTGCTATTCTGGATATCATCTACAGCAATATGTATGACCGGCCGATTTACTGGGCAGTGACATCCAGGGAGGCCAAGTTGTTGGGCCTTGGAAAGTATACACAATTAGAAGGTATGGCACTGAGATTGATTCCTGTTAACACTCCTCAAAAAGAATCCCAGTTTGGTATTCACGGCAACGGAAGGGTAGCTGCAGACAAGATCTATGACCTTATCATGAATGAGTTTAAATGGGGTGGTTTTGATCAATACGATTTGTTCGTCACCTCCAGTTTCATGCCCAGTTTCTTTGCACATAAGACTTTGTTGGAACGAACAGCATATACTTTTTTGAATCGTGGTGACAACCAGAAAGCCGTTGATTTAGTCAACAAATACTTTGAGGTTTTTCCCCACATGAACTTTCCATACGATGCACGAATTCTCAACCTATTGAGGATTTACGAGCAGGCAGGTGCTTACGAAACTGCTAAGACCCATATGGAAATCCTCGCTGATGAGACAGAAGAGTATCTGCGTTTTTACCGCAGTTTGTCGCAACAAGACCTCAACTCAGGTTTTGCCGAAGATCAACGTACCGCGTTGCAAGTGGTGTCAGAACTTAAGCGGTTGGCTCAGACACAAGGAGATACGGAATATCTTAATGAACTCTCATCCCGCTTTGACAGCTACCAGGTAGCCAATGTGCGGGGATAAACCTTTTGGGATGAAAATTGCTATTGGATGTGATCATGCAGGGTTCCCATATAAAGACCTGTTGATTGCCGCTATTGAGGAAAAAGGATGGAAGGTATCAGACTTTGGCACAGATTCTGCCGAATCAGTTGATTATCCGGACTTTGTTCATCCCGTAGCTGAAGCAGTTGAAAATAAGGAATGCGATCTTGGCGTCCTGATTTGTGGAAGTGGAAATGGGGTAGCCATGACCGCCAACAAGCACAGTCAGATCAGGGCAGCTATCTGCTGGCAGGTTGACCTGGCTCAATTGGCACGGCAGCATAATAATGCCAATATAGTTTGTATACCAGCCAGGTTCATTTCAGGAGAAACGGCGATTGCTATCGTGCAAGCCTTCCTGGAGGCCGAATTTGAAGGTGGACGACATGCCCGGAGAGTAGGAAAGATTCATCTATGCTGAGAAATTGGGTATTGATTTTTGCAGTCTTGCAGGCCTTGGCCAGTTATAGCCAGGTACAACTGGAAGTGGATCCTTTTGCAGCCGCTTTTTTTGCCCAGGGCATTACCCAGGAGGACTTAAGGGAACATGTGACCACGCTTTCGTCTCCTCAGTTTGAAGGAAGAGAAACGGGTACACCCGGTAATGAAAAAGCGGCCCAATACCTCATGGATGAATTGATCGGGATAGGAGTTCAGAGAGTCCCTGGTATGCCAAGTTTTTTCCAGGATGTGAGATTTACCTGGCTGAAGTGGGAAAACGTTGGTTTAAAGGTCAATGGCAATGAGTACAAACACATGCGTGATTTCCTAACTGTACAGGATGACAATGCTAATTTGCCCAACTTTCAAACCGATGATATACTCTTTCTGGGCTATGGAATTGACGATTCAACTTATACTGATTACGGGAGGTCCCAGGTCAATGGAAAAGTCATCATGATATATAAGGGGGAGCCTCTTAATAAGGATAGCATATCCTATGTTACTGGTAGCCGATCCTACTCTAAATGGTCATCGAGCATTTCGCTTAAACTCGAGGCTGCTGCCCGGCATAAGGCCCGTGCGGTTTTGATTGTTGACCCGGAACTCTCAAAGACCATCAGTAGTAATCGTAACCGGGTGCTGGGGCAGTCATTATATTTTGACTCACCCAAAGCACCGACTGTGCCAAACCACCTGTATATCTCGGTAGAGGTTGCCAAAGAGATTATTGGTGAAAAGCAGGAGATCTTTATGAAGAACCTCAACACCATCAGGAACACCGGCCTGGGGCGGCCCCAGCATTTGCCTGCTGATGTCCTTATTCAGCAGCACCTCACTCGTAATGTGGTGTATAGTAAGAACGTACTGGGTTTTATTCCGGGAATAGACAGCCTGCTACGGGATGAGGTAGTGGTTGTGTCCGCACATTATGATCACCTGGGTAAAAGGGGAGCTTCGATCTTTCCCGGTGCCGATGACAATGGAAGTGGAACATCGGCTGTTCTGGAAGTGATGGAGTCTCTTTTGGCGACAAAAGCTGAAGGAGTCGGGCCCAGGAGAAGTGTGGCCTGCATCTTTTTCACGGGTGAGGAAAAAGGACTACTGGGGTCACGTTACTACTCAGAAAATCCTTTGATCCCTCTCGATCAGACGGTGGCAGATGTAAATGTGGATATGATCGGACGTGTAGACAAAAAACACGAAGAAAACCCGCACTATATTTATGTGATCGGTTCTGATAGATTGAGTACTGAGCTGCACTACATAAATGAGGAAGTGAATAGTTCATTCACCCACCTTGACCTGGATTATACCTACAACGAACGCGACGACCCAAACCGGATTTACTACCGGTCTGACCATTATAACTTTGCCAAACACGGTATCCCATCCATTTTCTATTTCAGTGGATTGCATGACGATTATCACCGGCCATCAGACACAGCCGAAAAGCTGTACTATGACAAATATGAGACCGTTGCCCGTCTTATTTTTCACAATGTACTCGAGATAGCCAACCGGGATAAACGTCTCGAAGTTGATGTGCAGGATGCTACCACGTACGACCGGTGATTAGTTGGCTGATAATAGGTGGTTATCGACTCTGACCCAGATGAAATCATAAAACATGTGACCCTTTCAGGGTCAGTCGAGTTTACCAAGGATTGTCTATAGACATTGGACCCTTTTAGGGTCCTGAGTCAGTACAATTTTTGCTCTTCGAGGAGATCCAATCAAATAATTTTTCTTTCTGGTGGTAATACATTTTCTCACTCTCATTTACATCTGGAGAATGAGATAGGTTATATTGCATAGGCAAAAAATAACACTATCGTGAGAATTCATAGTATTAGGACCCCCGACGGGCATACCCAGCGGGCAAAGAATGGTCCCTTATAATGTGTATTATTGCCGTATGTCGCACTGGTGCATTTCTAAATCTCAACGGTTTTCCATTTCCCCTTTCGGAAAAGATGAATACATAGCAGTGCCAGAATGGTTTCGCAGATGGCAATGGCCCAAAACACACCGTTGGCTCCAAATTCCAGGGTGATTCCAAGCACATACGCCATCGGGATCTGCAGAAGCCAGAAGCAAATGAAGTTAAGAACAGTAGGTGTCCGTGTATCCCCGGCCCCGTTAAAGGATTGGCTAATCACCATTCCGTAAGCAAAAAAGACATATCCCAGGCTGATGATCTTTAGGCTTTGCACACCATATTCTACTACTCTAATATCATCGTGAAAGAAACGGATCAATCCGGGAGCAAACAAATAATAAATGATGGATACCAGAAGTAAAAACATCATGGTGTAGAAAGCACTGGTCCATACGGACTTTTCAGCCCTGTCAGGTTGTCCGGCACCCAGGTTTTGACCGACAAGGGTAGAAGCAGCGTTGGACATGCCCCAGGCCGGAAGAATGGCAAATATGATTAGCCTGATCGATATGGTGTAGCCTGCAACTGCCTCCTCCCCAAATTCAGCCATGATACGCATCAGGAATATCCAGCTGGCCGAAGCAATCAGGTATTGTCCCATGCCACCAATGGAAACCTCTAGCAGGCGCTTAACAACGGGCTTTACCCATTTCCAGTGACTGCGGAGAATTTGTACGATGACCTTTCCGCGGAATAAGATGTATAATTGAAAGAGCACCCCTATACCCCGACCAATATTGGTAGCAACAGCTGCACCTGCTACCCCCATTTCAGGGAAAGGGCCGAGACCAAAAATAAGGCAGGGATCCAGGATGATATTCAGCGTGTTGGAGATCCACAGCGCTCGCATGGCGATAGCAGCATCACCGGCACCCCTGAATACAGCATTGAGAAGAAAGAGCAACATGATGACAATGTTACCCCCAAAGATGATCCTGGTGTACCAGATACCTTCGGCAATCAGCGTTTCTGAGCCACCCATCAGCCGGAGAATATCCTCGGCAAATATGACACCACTAATGCCCAGAATTACAGAAAAGATGACGGTAACCATAATGGCCTGTACGGCTGCCTCACCGGCTTTTTCGGGCTTGTTTTCGCCAACACGACGGGATACCATGGCCGTTGTGGCCATGCTGAGTCCGATGGCCACCGAATAGACCAGGGTAATGACGGACTCAGTGAGTCCCACCGTGGCCACAGCATTAACACTTACCCTGGAGACAAAAAACACGTCTACCACGGCAAACAGGGCTTCCATCACCATTTCCAGGATCATGGGAATAGACAATAAAACGATGGCCCGGTTGATGCTACCGGAAGTAAAATGCTTTTCATCGCCTTTGAGTGCGATCCAGAATAGTTGAAATACTTTTTTCATGCGAATGAATTAGAAGGAAAAGGAAAGTGAAATCCAGCCTCAAACCAGCAAGAGTCAGCCGGTGAGGTCAAAAGAAGCGGAGATATGACTTAAATTCGCATGTCGCAATTATCAAAGATTTGCAAGGTTAGGAAAAAAAATCCAAATAAACGTACTCTGCAATGAATCCAATATGGGGAATTGACCTGGGCGGTACTAAAACCGAAGGAATTATACTGGAGGATATTGGGTCCTTGCGAGTAGTGGAGCGATTACGGGTGGCAAGCGAACGGGACAAAGGATACGATCATTTACTTGGACAAATAGAATCATGTGTGGATCAGTTAAGGGACAGGTCAGGGCTGGCTCCCAGGGCGATAGGAATTGGTACTCCGGGGATTCTGGACCCGGTGCGAAAGGTGATGAAAAACTGTAATACTACGGTACTAAACGGGAGGCCATTGCAGAGCGATCTGGAAGAAATCCTGGGAGTACCGGTCATCCTGGCCAATGATGCCAATTGCTTTGCGATTGCTGAATCCAGGTGGGGTACTGTAGCTGATAAACTAAAAAATCCGCAGATCGTATTTGGGGTCATCATGGGAACGGGTGTGGGAGGAGGAATCGTAGTGAGAGGAAATGTACTGCAGGGCAAGCACGGAATAGGTGGAGAATGGGGGCATATGTTTCTCGATGAATCAGGTGGTCCATGCTATTGTGGTAAAACGGGTTGTGTTGAAACCATTATATCAGGAATAGCCTTGCAGAATTTTTATAGAGAGAAGTCCGGTAAATCACTACAACTGGAAGAAATTGTGGACCTATTCCATGATGGCAGGGATCATGCTGCTGTGGAGACTGTTGAAAGACTGTGTTATTTTTTTGGCCGTGGAATAGCCAATGTAATCAATCTCATAGACCCCGATGCCGTGGTCATTGGTGGGGGATTGGGCAATATTGAGCTTTTATACACAAAAGGTGTAGAGCAGGTTAAACGATTTGTCTTCAATGATTGTTTGGATACACTGTTCCTTAAGCCTAAATTAGGCGACAGTGCAGGTGTATTTGGCGCTGCATTATTGGTTACGGAAAATTCTTATTGAAAATATGTTGCAATCTCGGGGCCTTACTTTTTCGTACGATAAACATCGCTCCTTCTCTTTTCCAGATATAGAATGTAAGACAGGAGAACAATGCCTGTTACTGGGTGAATCTGGTAGTGGGAAAACTACACTCTTGCATGTGCTGGGTGGATTGCGGAAACCAACGGCCGGATCAGTTATGGTACAGGAGCAGGATATCACTAAAATGACTGGTGCGGCACTGGACCGATTTCGAGGAAGACATATCGGGATAATCTTTCAACAATCGCACTTTGTGACTTCCCTGACCATTCGGGAAAATCTGCAACTGGCACAAAAGTTTGCCAATCTGCCAGTGGACGATGAGAAGATTTTGCAAATATTGAATCGACTGAATATTGGTGACAGGTCAGAGGCGAAACCACAGCGGTTAAGTGTGGGTGAGCAACAGAGAGCTTCCATCTGCCGTGCCCTGATCAATGGTCCGGATCTCATTCTTGCGGATGAACCTACCTCTGCCCTGGACGACAGCAACTGTGAGGAGGTAGTAAATTTACTGCAGGATCAGGCAGCCAGGGAAGGGGCTACACTAATGATTGTCACCCATGATACACGACTGAAAACCCGGTTTTCTCATCAGATAGAACTGCACTCATAATAATTATGAACGCGATATAACTTAGGTGGAAGAATCTCATTAACAAGCCGCTGGGTATGGTGCTCAGTGTTATTTTATTTGCATTGGGTGTAGGGTTGATTTCACTTCTGTTGTTGCTGAATAACCAGCTTGATGAAAAATTCGAGAAAAATCTTGCCGGCATTGATTTGGTGATTGGAGCCAAGGGGAGTCCTTTGCAGCTGATTCTTTGCAATATGTATCATATCGATGCACCTACGGGCAATATCGATATCGCTGATGCAACACCTTTCCTGAGACCGGGTCATCCTCTGATTGATCAGGCAGTGCCTCTTTCCCTGGGGGATAATTACCGAAGTTTCAGGATTGTAGGTACATCACATGCTTTCATGGACATGTACGAAGCCAAAGTCAATGAAGGCCAATTATTTGAAGAGCACTTTGAGGTAACCATTGGAGCCGGGGTAGCAGATGTGCTGAACCTCCAGATTGGCGATACGTTTTTCAGTGCCCATGGGTTTGAACACGAAGACAATCTTGAACATGAAAGTCACAAACCTTTTCAGGTGGTAGGCATTCTGGCACCCACAGGATCTGTCGTGGATCAATTGATCCTGTGCACTACACCCACCATATGGTTGGTCCATGACCATGAAGCTCCGGCCACCATGGAAGAGGAAGATAATGATGGTGCCCATGATCATGAAGACCATGATCATGAGGGCGAAGACCACGACCATAGTGATCACGATCATGACCACGAAGGTGCCCATGATCATGAACTCTTCGATCAGCCTTTGTTGTCATACCCTGAGAAGCAGATCACATCGATCCTGATCAAGTTCTCCGCCAGGAACTTCCGCACACTAAACATGCAACGGAATATAAATGAAAACACCTCACTTCAGGCTGCCACCCCCGCCATTGAGATTAATCGATTGTTCAACCTTATGGGAGTAGGACTGGATACGCTTAGAGTACTGGCTTTTGTCATTGTTCTGGTGTCGGGTCTCAGCATATTCATTTCGTTGCTGAGCTCGCTGAAGGACCGGAAATATGAACTTGCCCTGATGCGGGTAATGGGAGCTTCCAGGCTGAAGTTGTTTCACCTGATCCTGACCGAGGGTTTGCTCATTGCAGTATTTGGCTATGTAGTTGGTATTGTGTTGAGTCATGTCTCTATTGAACTGTTGTCAGGGTATATGCAGGATGCCTACCGATACAGCATTACCGGTAAGGTTTTTCTTCCACAGGAACTGTGGCTTTTCGGCGGATGTTTGCTGGTGGGTCTGATATCGGCATTAATTCCTGCATTCCAGGCCTTCAGAACAGATATCTCCGAAACATTAACCAGGGCGTCGTAATCACTTGCAAGGGATTCAGTGAGGGTAACCCCTTCAACATTGGATTGGCTCAACTGGGATTATGTAGTGGAGTTTCGTCGTGAGAGCTAAAGGTGCAATAAAGACGGGTGCTCCAAGGACTTTTTGACTCATGACCGAATGATCTCGAAGAGTCGAGCACGACAGTGCTAGAAATGAGGGAACCGCGAAAGCGGGTGGGCTAGCCATGGTCACCATCATAGCCTGTCCCGCCAAAGGCGGGAGTGAGAATCAAAAAGTTCTTATGTGCCCGTATTTGCAGCAGATTTAGTTCGCAACAGAAAGTCTAATGCATATTCCCGGTTCAAGCAACCAACTGTCTGCCCAGGAAGGCAGTTACATAAAATGTTTAGCTCATTGTAAACAACGATTGCCATCGAACTCATAGCTAACTTATACATCAGGGCAAAACAAACTTTTATACCTTTGTGCCTTGCAAAAACTACTGTGTTAGAGGAACTTTTGCACAAGTGGTATGTTTTGCTCATAGGATAAATCAATGCATTATGCTGCGTAAAAAAGCGATACTTCTGATTTTAGGTGCCTTTTTCTTGTTGGTTGGATTGCAGGCCCAGGAAAACACCTGGAAAACCCTGGCGAAAATCACCTATACGAAACAATATGACGAGCTGATGGGATTTAAGGTAGATGTACCTGTTTTCAGTGAGGATGTCAAGGCCATGGAGGGAGAGGAGATTATTATCAGAGGGTATATTATTCCGGTGGAAGGATATAAAAGCCACAAGGAGTTCATCTTTTCTGCTTTTCCGTACAGCATGTGTTTTTTCTGCGGTGGCGCTGGCCCTGAGACAGTGATGGAGGTATTTGCCAGTGAAAAGGTAGAGTATACAGCTGAGCAAATTGCGCTGAAAGGTAAACTGGAGCTAAATGCTACCGATATAAACCGCCTGATGTATATCCTGAACGATGCAGAACTGGTTGATCCTGCTGGCACCAAATAATTAAGTGATTTAAGTACGGTGGTCTAATATATACTTATGTTTCCGACATATGATGTGATAGTAGTAGGTGCAGGGCATGCAGGATGTGAGGCTGCTGTTGCAGCAGCAAATCTCGGATCGAAGGTCATGTTGGCTACGATGAATATGCAGACTATTGCTCAGATGTCATGTAATCCCGCCATGGGTGGGGTTGCCAAGGGGCAAATTGTACGGGAGATTGATGCTTTGGGTGGTTATAGCGGTATCGTTACCGACCATACCATGATCCAGTTTCGGATGCTCAACAAATCCAAAGGACCCGCCATGTGGAGCCCGCGAGCCCAGAGCGACCGCATGCTCTTTGCAGCTAAGTGGAGGAGGATGCTGGAAGAACATCCCAATATTGATTTCTGGCAGGAGATGGTTACAGGAATTGTGGTAAAGGATGGCCGTGCCAAAGGTGTACATACCGGTATTGGACTTGAAATACCGGCCAGGTCCGTTATTCTGACGAACGGAACTTTTCTTAATGGGCTTATTCACATTGGCGAAAAGCAGTTTGGTGGTGGGAGAGCCGGTGAGCGGGCATCGAAAGGCATAACAGAGCAACTGGTGGAGTTGGGTTTCGAGTCAGGTCGGATGAAGACTGGTACACCACCGCGTCTGGATGGTCGCAGCCTGGATTGGGAACGGATGGAAGTACAGCCTGGTGATGAAAATCCATCCAGGTTTTCCTATACCGATACGCCTGCTCTTACAAAGCAGAGGCCCTGCCATATCACCTATACCAATCCGGAAGTTCATGAGTTGCTGAAAACGGGGTTTGACCGGTCACCTATGTTCAATGGCAGGATCAGAGGCCTGGGACCACGTTACTGTCCATCCATAGAGGATAAGATTGATCGATTTGCATCACGGGACCGGCATCAGCTGTTTGTTGAGCCGGAAGGATGGGAAACTTGTGAAGTGTATGTCAATGGCTTCTCCTCATCACTGCCGGAAGATGTACAGTTTAAAGCATTGCGAAAAATCGAAGGCTTTGAAAAGGCGAAAATGTTCCGACCCGGTTACGCCATCGAATATGACTTTTTCCAGCCCACTCAACTTCTGCCAAGCCTGGAAACAAGAATCGTAAAAAACCTCTTTTTCGCCGGCCAGATCAACGGTACCACGGGATATGAGGAAGCGGCCAGTCAGGGACTAATAGCCGGGTTGAATGCCCATCAGGCCCTGCAGGATGAAGAGCCTGTCGTACTCAGCAGATCAGAAGCCTATATCGGAGTTTTGATCGACGACCTGGTCAACAAAGGTACAACCGAACCATACCGGATGTTCACCTCGAGAGCCGAGTACAGAATTCTGCTTCGTCAGGATAATGCAGATCTCCGGCTTACCGGGAAAATGGACAAACTCGGCATGCAGGGACTGGATCAACGTATGCAAAGGGTACAGGAAAAGGAAGAGCAGACCCGGGAGATAGAGCGGTTTTGTGGCAAATTTAGTGTGGATCCCGACCTGGTGAATCCTTATCTGCAGAGAATTGGTTCAGCTGAGCTCAAGCAAAAAGTGAAGCTGAATAGCGTACTGGTACGCCCGCATATTGGTCTGGATGATCTCTGTCAGGTTATACCTGAGGTGAATGAAAAGATGAATCAATATGATCTGGAAGTACGCCAGCTTGCTGAGATCAACATGAAGTATGCCGGATATATTGAAAAGGAGCAGGAGTTGGTGGACAAAATGAACCGATTGGAAGCAGTCAGATTACATGATACGTTTGATTACCAGGGATTGACCTCACTCTCAGCGGAAGCCAGAGAGAAACTGAGCCGTATCAAACCCCGCACCATTGGGCAGGCCAGCAGAATTAGTGGTGTTTCACCATCTGATGTATCCGTATTGCTGGTACATGTTGGGAGGTAGTACACTTCCTGAAATAAAAAAAGACCCGCCTTTGGGTCTTATCCTGTGCATGACCGGGCACTTTCCCGATCACCCAATACAAATATAGAACGCCATTATTAAGTAAACTTAAAGCTTGCAATAAGCCTGGATTAAGTCCGGGGTGTACCTGTTTGTCTTGAGGGCACTATCCTAATCCCGAAATCGTAAGCCTTGAGTGTTTCTCACAACCTGTCTCTGGACGGATTTTCTAGCTTTTATCAGCTACTTAAAAATCAGCACATTACATATATTTTTTTACGTTATGCACAAATAGTTGAATGTTAGTAATAAAATTATTATAAATAATTATATATATAAATAAATATTATATATATTTACTGGCAATTCAACTAAGGATCCATGAGAAACTACATTTTCAGGTCCCTCATCCTGGTATTGCTATGCAGCCAAGGGATCAAAACTCTTGCCCAGTCCGGGCCCCAATGCTTAAATATTAATGTGCCGGTTCAAACCAACGACTCAGCCGATGTCGCGGTGACCAGTTTTGTGGCTAATGCTGCTGCTATTGCTCCCTTTGATATTCGGGTGATGAATCCGTATGGAGGTACCATGCAGCTACTGACAGGACTTGATGAGACGGCCGTGATTTCGCTGCCGGCGTGTCGCTATCTCGATCGGGGACTGGATATTATGGTACAGAAAGGTGCACTTGGGTGTACAAGTTCCATCACTTTTAAACAGAGTAACCTACCGGTCATAGAAGGTAGGGATACGGTCGTTTATTGTACCGATCCATTGGTGAAAGGAGGTCATATTGGAGGCCTTCTGCCCATTGCTATGGTACCATGTCGGGGAGAAATTCCTGCGACATTCGTATCAGATTGGGTAGTTCCCTATGATTGCGAGCCTGGTAACGATACAACCAAAATCATATACCGGGAATATGCTGCCTATGGTAAAAATGGAGAGCGCTCTACCAATTTTGATACCATAACGGTATACCGTCTGCCTCTGATCGATCCCATCAATACCTTTTGTGCCGAACGGGATACATCCTACTGTGGAGAGGAAAGAGACAATTTTGGACCTTTCATGGTCATTCCAAACCCGGGCGATCAGTCCTGTGACACCATGTACCTGCTTAATCCGGATGGTACAGCCAAAGAATTTGACAGCAAATGTGGCATCCAGGTAAAAGTGTCGGAACAGCCCTTTGCGTCGGGATGCAATGCCATGAGCAAATACTCAGTGCTTATCAAGCAAAACTGTTACGGTGGTTCTCCGACCGTTTGTGCACTGCCAACAACAGGTAATGCGCTGGTGCCTGTAAGTGACGGATATTTCGAATGTACCTTCTGGCATATGGAGCTGGATACGGTACCTCCCATGGTAACTTGCGGAGAAGATCTGATTGTTCTGCCTACTAACGCCCACGACTGTACGGCCAGAATACCACTTCCACCGGTAACAGCGGTAGATTCCTGTCATGAGGTGAAGCTGGTTAAGGCGATGGTGGAAGGATATGGTTCATATATGTTTACAGAGAGTAATGGTCAGTGGATAGGAAGTGAAAATATAACCCTGCCGTTTTCAGGTGATTCGGTGATGGTGGTTTATGAGGCCGTGGATATTTGCCATAATGTGGGTTATGATACCTGCTTCATTATGGTGGAAGATCAAACAATTCCACTGGCAGCTACTGAAAAGAAGATCAATGTGTCACTGGCACAGAAAAAGATATGGCTGGACGCTGAGGCTATTGATGAAAACAGCTGGGATAACTGTGATATATCGGATATGCTGGTGAGGCGTAAAGACTGGCAGGATGCGTGTATTGATCTTTGTGATAGTTTGATAGTGGTAGACGTATTACCATCTGGTGATACCATCTGGCAGGCTGTATTGTCAGAGAGTGCGGATGATGAGGTAGAAGATTATTATCGCAACACCATTGATTGGTTGTTAAATGATGGAGGAGCATGCGGAGATCTGGTTGCCGAGGGTTGGCGTTATGCTTTGATGCAATATGCCACTGTCCAGTGTAAAGGTGTGATGGATGCATCAGATTTTGATCTTGCCATCGAACCCTATCTGGATACTACTCTGGCGGCTGAAGATGTGATACAGCTAGGTGGAGGATGGGGAGAATCAGCGTTACTGAGCTGTGAGGATGTGTGTCAGATTGCAACCCTGGAATTGCTGGTACTCGACAATTTCTGTAATTGGAGTACCAGCTGGACTGAA
>JAUILF010000051.1 GCA_030433135.1 Bacteroidia bacterium
AACCATATTAAAATCAAGCCACTCCGCATTATGAAACCACTGTGAAGAACTGTGAGCACCATTAGGATGAAATGTCATCAAGTGGTTTGAATCAACCGATTTTATGCCCCTGGCCATAGCATCCCATATCGGATTTTTCTCATCACTACCAGGTCTGTCCGCCCCGATCAGCCAGATGATATTGGAATAATCCTTATACCTGGACCCTACGATTTCACCATAGATACGTGCATTTTCTGTGTCGAAGATTTCAGGACCGACACCATGACGCCGGTCTACTTTATCACCCCATGTAGGCACCAATCCAATAAACATGCCCTTTTCAGCAGCTTTCCATATGATCCAGTCAACATGCCTAAAATACGCTTCATTTATCCGGGTGGGGTCCATGTCAATCAAAGGAAGGTCTCCTTGTGTATTAGGGACTGTCAATCCATCGAGTTCTGCCAGGATAACGGCCTGAATCACGTTAAAACCTTTCTGTCTCCTATTTTCCAGATAGGTTTCAGCTTCCTCCCGATTAAGTCTGTGAAACAATTCCCAGGCCGTATCACCCATCCAGAAGAAGGGTGTGCCATCAGCAAAGGTGAGATACCTCTGATTGGCAGAGACTTGCAAATCCCCCTTACTTAGGTCGATTGCCGGACCATGCCAGGGAATCTCCTGGCTCCAACTTAGCGGAGACCAGAAAAAGAGTATAATCCAAATGATAATTTGTCTGTCCAGACTAACTTACTTCCTCAGACTTGACTACCTGAAGCATGGCAATAATGTAACCATAGACAAAGGCAAAGGCCTGATCTCTGGCTCCTTCTGCTTCATGTTTGGGCACGTGATCCGGCATCACCATTCCATCATAACCAACATCACGGAGAGCCCTGATCACCTCAAGAAAGTCCATATCACCGTTGTCGGGAAAGACCTCCATAAAATTATTCCACCCTCCCTTAATGTTTCGGTAATGAACATTAAAAATCTGGTTGCGTTCCCCGAAATACTTGATGATCGGTATTATTTCAGTTTTGGGATCCTTCAAACCTTCAGCAATGGAACCAATACAGAAATTAAATCCGTGATAGGAACTGTCAGATAATTCGGCAAATCGCTTCATCCCAGCAAAAACATCCGGGCTATTCCACCTGGTAATACCTCGGTAACCAACAGGAGTTGGTGGATCAGCAATGTGATTGGCCAGTTTTACCTTGTATTCCTCAGCGACCGGGATGATCCTTTCCAGGACATAGGCAATCCGGTCAAAAACTTCATCAACAGATACATCGCCGGCAATCGTTTTAGGTCGATTGAGCTTCACGGCTTCTTCATAATTCCAGGTACTATAAATCGCATTCCCTCGCTTGGGATCAACGGTAGGTTCGACCCTAAGTACCCGGTGTATAGTGGTATTATAGTTGAGTACATGCACATCCGTCTTCGCTGCAACCTCAATCATCTGTTGAATAATCTCAATCTCCCGATCCCTTTCCGGGCTTTTGCCCAACATCATGTTGGGATATTTTACCCGGTCGATTCCGGCCGAGGTCAGCGGCAGGTGGTAAGCATCCAGACTGATGCCATATTTTTCACAGGCTTCTTTCTTTCGCAATGAGTCCTCCAGGTCCCATCCCACACCTTCGATGATTTCGGGACTTCCACCATCAATGTTAAATACACCGTGACGGGCTTTAAACTCCAGGTTCTTAATTGAAGTTCCACCGGACTGGCATCCCACTTTCATGAGAACCTTCCTCTTTCCAACATTTTCTTTACTTGAATTTCGAGCTTCTGCAGTGCCCAGTGTAGCAGCACCCAGTGAACCAGCTGCAACTCCCTTTACAAAGTTTCTCCTTTTCATTTTGAGGTATATAATTTTAAAAAATGGCAAGCCAACCCAATGGCATCCTGCAAAATAATCAATTTCCAATTAAAAAGTAGGGAGAAGTATGTTCCTTTAAAACAGACGCATTTAGTAGACTTAAACTGTTAACGATGGAGAGAATCCAATGGCGCATTGCTGCCCAGCTAGCAAACGAAAAGAAGAAGCGAGAATGGCATTTCCGGATGTGCTCGCATAAAATCCCTTAAGTACCGGACTGACTTCAAGAGTTGAACCCGGACTGTAGATTCCGAAATGTTCAGTGCTTCGGCAATGGATTTGTTGTCCAAACCATCCCGATAATGCAATACAAAAACCTTCCGTCGACGGGGAGGAAGTTGTCGAATGGCACCTTCGGCAATACTTATATAATCGGACAGCGTCAGGTCGGATTCAACTTTAGGTGATCTCTCATGCGCCCTGAGTGATCTGGCATTTTCCTGGATCACCTTTCGCCTGGATCTCTGTTTAAGAAATGACCAGGCAAAATCCCGCGTAATTTTAAAAAGTAAAGGACCAGGATCTCTGCAGACATCCAGCACTTCCCTTTTCTCCCAAAGTCGTACAAAAACATCTTCCGTTAATTCTTCAGATGCCTGCCTATCTCCACAAAGTTTATAGCAGTATCCATAGATCTTCTTATGGTACTTATCATAAATCTGCCTGAAGGCACCAAGATCACCTTCACGCAACTTCTCCAATATTTCTCTTTCAGAGCAAGCCGACATATAAATCGATACTAATGGCAGTTTCGAATGGTACTAAGGTAGAAACGTTTTTCAAAATAAAAATGATGTTAGGATAAACAAAATGACCTCCATGTTAGGAGTAACAGGTAGAAAACAAAATGTCATAGATGAATTCTGACATCAGAGAACTGACTAAAAAGCTGGAAAAGGGTGAACTGACTGAAGCTGAAATGGATGCTCTTTTCAAGTCAGTAAATAATCTTCCTGTGGATGAGGCCAATGTTGTGATGGCCAAATTGTGGGAGCACTGCAGGAGCTACCCTGATTTGGAAACCAGATTGTCACACCAAATGTATCATCGCATTAGAGGGCGTATCGAACTATCGCAAAAGGTGACGGAAAGCTATGAATCGAAGCCAAAACACAGAAGACTATTTATTATCAAGGCATCAGCAGCTGCCATCCTTGTTATCCTGACTGCACTGGGGTGGTTTTGGATGACGAAACCAGTCCCTGTTACTTACAAGACCAGCTATGCCGAACAACAGGAACATACCTTGCCGGATGGTTCCAGGGTAATTCTGAATGCAAACTCGACCATGCGCTTCCACAAGGAGTGGGAAGACGATGAAAATCGAATGGTATGGTTGGAGGGTGAAGCATTTTTTGAAGTAGAAAAAAAGGCATCCGGACAAAAATTTCAGGTAGTGACTCAGGATCTAACGGTAGAAGTTCTGGGAACCTCATTTAATGTTAATAGTCATCACAGTACTACCAAAGTGTACCTGCAGGAAGGAAGTATTGCACTAGCTCTTGACCACCATCAAGAGAACCGGACAATGATGAACCCCGGAGATCTGGTAAGATATTCCACAGTAGACAAAGAAACTGTGATCAGAAATAGTGAATCTTCACAAAACCCGTACACATCATGGAAAGACGGAGTACTGTCATTTGACAACACTCCATTACGTGAAGTTTTCTTAAAAATTGAAGAAATATACGGGATTCGAATTCAGGTGAATAAGGTGGAAAATCTGGAGCGAAAAATCACGACCGGACTCCCCATGGATGAATTGAGTAAGGTATTACCTATGCTGGAAAAAGCTATGAATCTGGAAGTTACCAGAGTTGATGATATATATATAATCCAATAATGATTTAATAGGCCGGAATAACCGTGCAGGGTCATTCCAGCCCAGAAAACTTGTTTCAAAAAATAAATGTATGAATAATCTGATTGGCTTTCAAAAGCGCATCATCACAGCCTGCTGTCTGATCGCGATCTTTTTGCTACCCCTTGATGTGCAAGGGGCACCCACTTCCGAGAACTATCAGGGTCGCTACATCACAGAAGTACTGAAGGAAATCGCCGAACAATATGATGTCTTCTTTACTTACGATGCCGAGATCCTGCAAAATGTACAGGTACACTTTAAGGTTATCCAGGGCGAGAAACTGGAAGATGCCCTGACAAGATTACTTGCCGAGACAAACCTGGGATATGAACCATATGGAGACAAGTATATGGTCATTTATCAGAACACACGGAAGGGAAAAAAGAGTGCAAAAAAACTGGGAAGGAAAATTGAGCAAATCCGGCGAATGGAACGTGATGAAAACCTGAGCGTTCAGCGTATGACCAACAAACCGGGAGAAATCATCCATTCTGTGGTTAAGTCCATAGAAGAAATCCCCCTGGAACAAAACATAACCGGACTAGTTGTCGATACGGAAGGAACGCCATTAATTGGTGCCACGGTCATCGGTAAGAACAGCACCATAGGAACCAGCACCGATCTCGACGGAAAATTTTCATTGACCTTACCCGATGATGTTCAAACTCTGGTATTTTCTTACACTGGTTATCAAATGCAGGAGGTCGACATCAACGGTCGTAGCTATATGGAGGTAATCATGTCGGGCTCAGTATCTCTCCTGGATGAGGTGGTTGTGATCGGTTATGGCACTCAACGAAAAAGCGATCTAACCGGATCTGTATCGTCAGTCAAATCAGAGGACATCAATGCTTTCCCTAATACTAATATTATGCAGGCACTGGTTGGTCGGGCACCCGGAGTTGAAGTAATTCAATCCACTGGTGCACCCGGTGGTCCCGTAAACATTCGCATCCGCGGTACCAATTCCATCATGGGTGGGAATGAACCGCTTTATGTAGTAGACGGTGTACCTCTTTCCGGGCAGCCAACGAATCTCAATAGTTCGGACATTCAAAGTATAGAAATATTGAAAGATGCCTCCGCTACCGCTATCTATGGATCCCGGGGTGCCAATGGGGTAGTATTGGTAACGACCAAGGAAGGACATTCGGGTGAAACTCGGGTAGATTTTGAAATGGGATATAGTGTTCAGAAAATCCGTAAAAAATTGGATCTCTTAAATGCATCCCAATATGCACAATTACACAATGATCAGGCTGAAAACGATGGACTTGAAGCCTACTTTAGTCAAGAAGAAATTAATGCTTTTGGAGAAGGGACGGATTGGCAGGATCTCCTGTTTGACAATGCGCCGATATTTAACACCTCGATCTCAGTGGATGGTGGAAATAAGAAAACGCAATTTTCAGTTGGTGGCAGCATGTTTCTTCAGGATGGTATTATGGAAGGTAGTGACTATGACCGATATTCATTCCGAACCCGATTTGACCATGAAATCAGTGATCAAATAAAATTTGATCTTTCCCTGAATCTGAGTCGGCTGGAAACCGGAAGAAAAGACAGTGGTGGAGGATCCAGAGGGACTAGTCTTTTCAACTCTGCAATTACTTCACCTCCTACGGCCCAGTCATACAATGAAGATGGATCTATTTTTGACTTCATTTCATTACACCCGTTTGTCTCACCCGATCAAATAAACCCATACTATTTTGTTGATGAGGAAATCAGAAGTATTGGTGCCAATGTAATCCTGGGAAATGCTTCCATTAGCTATAGCCCGATACCCGGCCTAACTTTCAAAACTATGGGTGGGATCGAAAATCGGGATGATCGAACTGATGTCTACCAGACGTTGGAGTTTCGAAATTCCTCAGGTAGCGCTTCAGTAGCAACCAGTCAGTTCACAAGTTTACTTAGTGAAAACACGATCTCCTACCAACAATCTTTTGGTGGGCGACATGATATCTCAGCCGTAACGGGATTCACATACCAGGATTTCCTGAGAACTACCTTAGCATCAGGTAGCAATGGTTTTTTGAGCGATATCTTTGAAACCTACAACCTGGGGGCCGGTGCAACTCCCGGAGTACCTTCCTCTGGCTATTCCAAATCAACTTTACTGTCTTATCTGGCCAGAATTAATTATTCTTTGGATAGCAAATATCTGTTTACAGTCAGCTTCAGAGCGGATGGATCTTCGCGGTTTTCAGATGGAAATAAGTGGGGATACTTTCCATCAGCTGCTGTCGCATGGCGCATTTCAGAGGAAACTTTCCTCCAGGACAACAACATATTTTCCAATCTGAAGCTCAGGGCGAGTTGGGGACTGTCAGGTAGCCAGGCTATCTCACCATATGCTACCCTAAATCAATTACAATCAGGAAATACCATTTTTGGTGACAACCTGTTTACCACCTTTGCACCGGGTACGAGGTTGCCATCAGACCTAAAGTGGGAAACCACCGAACAAATCGATATTGGAGTGGAAATGGGTTTTATACAGAACAGGTTGTCTCTCACTGCCGATTATTATGTTAAAAACACGAGAGACCTGCTGAACACAGTGGGATTACCAAGTTCGCTAGGTTACACCACCACCATCCAAAATATTGGATCTGTACAGAACAGAGGAATTGAATTAGGACTTGACGCATTCATCATTACCAGACCAAACCTGAACTGGAATATTTACGCCAGTGCTGCCTTCAACACAAATGAAGTCTTGGAATTAGCCGGAGGAAAAGATATCCTGACCAATTTCGTTGGTATATTGGTACTGTCTGATAATATCGGTATCCTCAGAGAAGGTAGACCTATTGGCCAGTTTTATGGATTCCTGGAAGATGGATACGATGAAAATGGTTTTATAAAATACCAGGATCTGGATGGTGATGGAGAAATATCGGACATGGACAAGACTTATATAGGAGATCCCAACCCAGATATCGTATTTGGTCTAAACTCCAGTCTTTCATTCATGAATTTCGATTTGACATTCTTCTTCCAGGGGACGGCTGGCAACGACATCTTTAATGTCAATGCAGCTTCAGTACTTGATTACGGGCGTGGTCTTAATGCTCCCCGTGATGTCCTGGCAAACCAGTGGACTACATCGAATACTGATGCAAAATATCCTGTCGTCAGCAGAAACATCTCAGCTGAGGTCTCCGACCGATTTATTGAAGATGGCTCATATGTCCGCTTACGAAATATTGAACTGGCGTACTCGCTACCCATTGACAGATGGGAGGAAAGTATATTTCGGCAAGTTCAACTTTACTTCAGCGGCCAGAACCTGGCAACCTTTACCAGCTATTCCTGGTGGGACCCGGAAGTAAACTCCAGGGGAGCAGATCAAGCAAGGGGCATTGACCACTATAGCTACCCGATTTCCAAATCTTTCACCGGAGGTATCAGAATTGGATTTTAAGCGATCCTTTGACAACTGTTTATCAAAAAGAAAAAAATGAAAAAATTAATAATCAAAAATATAATGAGTCAAGTGCTCAGGTTAGTAATGTTTGTGGTTTTAGTGCTGACTGTCACTTCATGTGAAGATGTTCTGGAGGAAATGCCACATGATATAGTGGAAGAAAACTTTTATCAGACTGCAGATGATATTAAATCCGCGGTAAATGCAGTTTACCTTCCCTTTCGTGGAGGAACATTTACCGGAAACTATGCTGTCATAGTGGATACTCATACCGACTGGGGCTATGGCAGAGGAAGTCGCGCAGTTCTTAATGACTGGAATGGGTTAAATACTTCCTGGGCCAATGGAGTCGGAGCTATGTGGAATGGTTTTTACCTGGGAATTCGTAATGCAAATATTGTCATTGCCAATGCACCTGCAAATCTTGATGACGGACAGGAAGCTGTCGATCAATATGTGGCTGAAGCAAGATTTCTGAGAGCCTACTTCTACTTACAACTGGTCAGAAACTGGGGAGGAGTACCTCTGCGAACAGAACTAAATATGGAGGAACAGAATCTCCCCAGGAATTCAATCGACCAGGTATATGACCTTATTCTGGAGGACCTATTGGCAGCCGAATCTGGACTACCAGAAGACCAGTCCGAAATAGGCAGACCTACCAGCTTTGCAGCTAAAACCATGCTGGCAGATGTCTACCTGGATCTGGCCATGTATGATGATGCTCGTTCCAAAGCCATGGAAGTCATACAGTCGAACAAATATTCCTTAGTACCCGTAACAACTCGGGATGACTTCTGGAATATTTTTGGACCCGATGTAATTACTTCTCTCGAAGAGATCTGGTATATCAAATATTCCCACCTTGAAGGTCAGGGGAATTTCATGGGATGGATTGTCAATCATGCCAGCACCAATTTGTACAATTTTGGTGGAGCTTTTGCACACTATTCTGTTGCTACTGACCCATTTTATCAGAACTGGCCGGATGATGATCTCCGCAAATCCCTTTGGGACATTGCTGATTTTGGCCTCGGAGATTCTACAATTGTTACCCGTAAGTTTCCAGACCCCAATGCCGTCACCCGAAATGACATCTCAACAGACTTTCCGATTTACCGATATGCAGAAGTCCTGTATATATTTGCTGAAGCCGATACCAGGGTCAAAGGCGCACCTACACCAGAAGCACTAGATGCAGTAAACCAGGTCCATCGCAGAGCACTGGGTCTGGACCCCACACAACCCGCCTCGACAGATTTTGTCGCAGGTGACTACAATCTGGAATCCTTCATTGATCTAATAATAGAGGAGAGAGGGTATGAATTTATCTTTGAAGCCAAAAGGTGGTTCACTTTAAAAAGAACTGGAAAAGCCGCCGAAATACTGAAGGAAAACAGAGGTGTGGATATACCAGAAAAACATTATCTCTGGCCCTTGCCTAATTCAGAACTAAATTTCAATGAAGCCATCAACGATGACGATCAAAATCCAGGTTATTGACCTATTTACGATTCTTTCATCAATTCAAAACTGGACATGGATAAAATAGAAAGGAGATCCATATTAAAATCCCTGGGAGCAATCTCCATCGGAGCAGTGGGGCCGGCATTGAGTAAGGGCGAGGTATTTGCCAAACCCTACCAACTGCAGAAAAAAGAACTGGAGACAGATGTTCTCGTCATCGGTGGGGGTACTGCCGGAGTCATAGCTGCCATACAGGCCGGACGACTGGGAGTAAGGACAACTGTCATCGAAAGTGGGAGTCAGCTAGGTGGGACGACTACTACCGGAGGTGTAGTTTTCCCGGGAATTTTTCATGCCTGGGGCAAACAAATTATTGCAGGAATCGGATGGGAACTGGTTCATGATTGTGTGCAGATGGACGGAGGTGACTTCCCTAATTTCTCCATAATTCCAAACAACACTACCATCCGTCACTGGCGCCACCAAGTGGCGGTAAATGGTTTTCTGTATACTTTATTGGCGGAGGAAAAATGCAAGGATGCCGGCATCAATATCAAGTACTACCAATCACCTACAGAAGTCACATTTAAGAAGGGAAAGTGGTTTGTAAAAACGATGGGAAAAGGTACTCAAACCGACATCATTTGCAAGCAAATCATAGATTGTACCGGAAACGCCTTTGTGGCTTCTCTGGCAGGGTATGATGTACTTCGTGAAGCTGACACCCAACCGGGTTCACTCATTTTCCGCATTAGTGGATATGACTATGACTCTTTGGATCTTGATCAAATTCCCAAGAAATTTCACAGCGAGTTGCGAAGAAACATGATTATCAGTCGCAAAAACGATGATCCCGATGGAACGTTTCCGCCAAACGTCCCATACGGTTATGTATACGTACCGGGAGCTGACTCCACTACCGCCGACACTCATACCCTGGCCAATATGCAGGGCAGATCAAATCTCCTGAAATTATTGAGGGAACTCCGGGAACAACCAGGTTGTGAAAACATTAGAATTGCTGACCTCCAGACGGAAACAGCAGTGAGAGAAACCTATCGAATTGATGGTGAGTACAAAATAACGCACGATGATTATGTGTCTGGTAAGGTATTTCAGGACTCTGTATCCCATTCCTTTTACCCGATCGACCTACACCGTGAAGGTAAGTCAATCTACCAGGAATTTCTGAAAGAAGATGTTGTTGCTTGTATACCACTACGGGCATTGATTCCAAAATCTAGTGATAACTTCCTGGTCGCCGGTCGCTGTGTAAGCAGTGACCGGCTGGCCAATTCTGCTCTGAGAGTTCAGGCTTCCTGCATGGGCATGGGGCAGGCAGCAGGAGTAGCAGCAGCACTGGCTTGCAAAAAAGATGTTACACCGCTTAAACTACCGGTCAGCGAAGTACAGCAAGTTATTGAAGAACATGGCGGCATTGTTCCGCGTTGATCAATCGTGACCAGGTTATATACTTCTTTGATAACAAAATTGGGATGGATCCTTATTCTCCCCTCCCTGATATTAATTGCATTCGAAACCTTTCAAGACACCGCTAATAAAATAAAGTATCTGACGGAGTTCACTATTCCTTTTGATGAATTAGACGAATTTCTCGATACCGTGACCATTTCGGACACTCAATCCGCGAACACCCTCTATCAGGTAAATTCAAAAGAAGGATACCCCTTGTTTTACTTCCAACAAGTGACCGATGATGTTTGCTTCGATAGCAAATGTCGTCCCATAGATCTTACTATCTACTGGAATATCACCGGCAGATACCTCGGTTTTCTCCTGGAGAACGGTGAATTTCTGAGTAGGCGGGATCACGATGAATTTAATGCCGATGATTACCAAACCCTGCATCAATTGCTAGCGGATCCTCACCTACCGTTTTCCGACCTGACCTTTGAAGAATTGGTTAATCAACAAGACAGTGACTATGAAAACGTTGATGGTACATCGGGAGCAACATCAAAAGATATAGCTGCCTATGTCGTTGACGGAGCAGCATACACAACTTTTCTCCTTTGGAAAAACATCTATGGCCCTTCTCAAATTGCAGTCCAATCAGCAACTAAAAAACAGCTGCACCCGAAGCTTATCTGGCACATTCTAAGGAGTCCATCTCATATTGATCAATTGTGGGCATTGAGAACAATCGAACCCGATGAAAAACTCAATCCCGAAATTGAAAAAAGAATATTGAAACTAATAGAGAAGGAAGATTTCTACGTGTCTCTCACTGCCATCAGTATTTTAAGCGAATACCATTTACGATCTGAAAAACTGCAACATGGACTGTTTTCTATTTACGAAAAAAAGCCATCAGGTATCCGTAAACCCATACTGGAGAAACTGTCAGAAGCTTCCAGCATCAGCCCCGAATTAATATCCGCATCTTACCTCATACTGCCAAAATTAAATGGAACCGAATTAGATCAATGGTTGACTTTATATGAAAAATTCGATCTGACTGATTCAAAAATGTGTAAAGAAATTGCCCTGATAGTGGACAATCCTAACATTTTTATAGCCAAAAAAGCTTACGATTTTCTCGCTAATGCTCCATGCCAGGGACGGGAAATCGAAAAAGCATTAAAATCCTTTGAGGTTCGAAACCGATGAATTATCAAGGTTTTCTTCTATCACTTCACCTTAAAACGAAGCACTGTTTTCAGTTTTTCGGGAGCAACCCTTCTGGCATCTGACAAATAAATTTCACGATGTACCTTAGATACCCTTTGTAGTCCGTGTTCAGTTGCATATCTCTCCATCACTTCAAAAGTCGCAGGCTCATCATCATAACTCCCCAGGTGGAGCATCTGAATACAGTCTCCTTCTTCAATAACTTCAAAACGCACTTTATCCAGTAGTGAATCGGGTTTCTTCTCCATGGTGTTACTAATGGCAAAATCTGCAAACTCATCATTGACAAAATCAGGTTGCCGGATCATGATGGTATATACCAGGCTATTTTTATCCAACGTGCCATCCCAGGATTTTTTCGCCTCCTCACTAATATCCCACACTCCTTCCAAAGGATAGACTGTGTAATCAAAATACCCTTCGGGAGCCTTGCCTTTCTTAGGGCTCATCTTTACCGCATATGCCAGGCTGTAGAGAACTCCCACATGCTTTTCAAAATCTTCTCCATTGGGATTGCCCTCACCACGAATAGTGAAGAATTTGAGGGCTGGCACTTGTAACCGTTGGGGTTTGCGTGGAGGCAGGTATAGTGATTTTTCGTCTTTTCTCCATTGATGTTTCATAACTTGATTTATTGCAACAAATAAAAATACACCTTCAAGTTCACTTTCCCACATCAGAAAAATAATTGCAGTAAGCCTACCCGGTTTTGAATTAAGAGAGGACAAGATTAATATTTTACCCCTTCAGATCACTCTCCAAGTTCCAGGATCAGCAGAGCGTCAGTTCTAAAAGGAACAGTGACTTTTAGTGTTTCACTACTCAAAGTTTTCTCCTCGACCGAAGAGTAATTTCCATTCCGGGGATCATACCAGCTGTACTTCACATCGGAAATACCCTCGGGCAGGACAATATCTGTTGTCACTGCCGACGGAAAATATATCAGGATATCTCCGGATCTTGTACTCCTGGTTGCAACTATGCGATTAACCCCAATGTCGTCAGTGGCGGCAACGAATCCATCCACAGGTAACCAGAATGGCCAGTCATTTTTTTCACAAAATCGCCGCAGGTAAAGCATAGATTCAGCACCTTCCATATTCAATAGGGGCTTCCAATCACCAAATGGACTAAACAACGGACCCCGACTTGAAGTATCCCTGAATCCACCATATGTAAATCCGGCCCCACCGGCAAACAAGGTGTGATAGGCTTGTTGCCTCATATCTTTAGCATCAGTTATGATAGTTGGTGGTTGTAGTCCCTCATAAGCCGGTTCTCCCATGACCGTGGGTTTTATCGGATCAATAAGCATATAATCTTGGGATATTGCCTGGTAGACATCGTCTTTATGCTTGTGTGTTTCAACCATATTGAAATCCAGCCAGGCATCCCTGTGAAACCAGGTGGAAGAATTAACCATTGGAGCCCCGTCCGGATGATATGTCATCATGGCCAGGTCCCATCCAGGACTGTCCTCGTCCCAGCTCACATCATGAGACGAACCACCTTCAATAATCCCTTCCGCCATAGCACGGTAATGACCTCGAAAATCTCCTCCAGCATCGGCTTTTACATCACCTCCCAGGACCCAAATAATATGTTTAGATGACAAATATCTCTCGCCCAGAAATGCACCGTATTCATACATCCCATTCAGGTCAAAAAGCTGATTTGAATATCCCTTATGGGTAGCATTCACATATCGACGACCCCAAAGTGGCAGTATCCCCAGAACCATGCCTCTGGCGCGAGTAGCATCGACCAGGTAATCCACATGGTCCCAATAATCGTTGGGATCGTGAATGCTTCCCCCCTCGGTAACTGCTGGTTGCATCTTCCCATAAACAACCGGATGCTCGAAAGCTCTATGCCCATATTTATTTTCCGGGTTTCCAAAAAACCGCACCGGATCATCATGCCTCTTACCCCAGAAAAGACAAACCTGAACCAGGTTAAACCCTTTGGATTTTCTGTCATCCAGATAAAAATCAATCTCTTCCCTCGATAACCATTCTGTCATCCCCCATACAGTGCCTCCAATCCATAAAAACGGAGCTTCCCCAAGTCGTAAACTTCTCTGATCATCGGACACTGACAGGGCTTGGACTACATCTTCCTGGCTCTGGCTCGAAACCACCAATGGAAGGTAGAATAACATGACACCAAACATGTATTTCATTTGTTGATTTTCTTTAAATGTCTTTAATAACGCGACAGGGATTTCCTGCAGCAAATACACCTTCCGGGATATCCCGGGTCACTACACTTCCCGCTCCGATGGTTGTATGTTTACCAATCTTCACCCCGGGACAGATAATGGCACCTCCACCAATCCAAACCTTATCGCCAATCTCAATAGGTAACCCAAATTCCAACCCCCGACATCTTTCGATGGCATCTATCGGGTGACTTGCTGTGTATAGCTGCACCATGGGGCCGAACATTACACCACTCCCAATAGTGACTTTGTTTACATCCAGTATGGTACAGGAGAAATTAGCAAAGAAATTTTTTCCGACACTAATATTATAGCCATAGTCACAATAGAAAGGCGGTTCGATCATCGCTTTCCCCGAGACTTGCAGGAGCTGATCTAAAAGCTGTGACCTGGCCTCAGGATCGCCAGGTTTACTTTGATTAAACGCGGTCATCAATGCCCTGGCTCGTTCTCGATCCTTAGATAATTCCTGGTCATTGGGATCATAGAGTTCTCCTGCCAGCATTTTATCTTTTTCACTCATCATTTTCTTTCCGTTCATTCAGATAAGGTTTGATGTAAAATAATCAAACACCCGATATTGAATGAAGAACTACAGTTGACATAACCAATGTCCTTTATGTATTTTCGACCTATGTCTGCCACACGAAAATGGACGCACGAAGTCCCTGAAAATACACCCAGAATGAGGATTGATGACTATTGCGGGGGAGCGATTCCTATTCTGGGCAGTAAAAGTGCCACTAAAAAAGCCATAAAGAAAAGCAGGATAACCCTCAATGGTAAGAAGGCTGAGACAGCCGACTTTATTCATCCAGGAGATATCATCGTAGTGGAAGGTACCGGTATAAGGGCTGTGAAAAAACTAGATGTGGATCTGCCTGTCATCTACGAGGATGACTACATGATCATTGTCAATAAACCCGGAGGATTGGCAGTCAATGGAAACAGGTACAAGACGGTAGAGAACGCGCTCGCCGGTCACCATTCTTCAGGGAAAGTAAATGACCCTCTTCCCCGCCCGGTGGCTGTACATCGCATTGATGTCCCTACTAATGGGTTAGTTGTACTGGCAAAGACCAAATCAGCTCTCATAGAATTAGCACGTTCATTTCAGGAACGGGAAATCAGGAAGACTTACCTGGCTGTTGTTCATGGCCATCCTCCGAAAAGTGGAACGATTGACAATCCCATTGATGGCAAGCCAGCCAGGACGGACTATGAGGTACTCCGACGTGTACCCTCGCAGAAATTCAATGAACTCTCATTACTCAATCTAAAACCCGTGACCGGCAGGACTCACCAGTTGCGTAAGCATTTAAAAAGTATTGGTCATCTCATTGTAGGAGATAAACAATATGCCGGAGACCAGCCGACCATTCTGGGCAAAGGCTTACTGCTTTCAGCGGCAGGCCTTCAATTCCTTCATCCCGATCACGGGCGACAGGTAACCTTCAGTATTGACCCTCCAGCCAAGTTCAAACGGATCCTGGACCGGGAGGAAAACAGGTATAGGAACTAAGTTTTATCAAAAAATGCAGCATGAGGGAGATTTTGTCATGCACAAAGCTATACCTAGACTTAGGTATGGCATCTGACATTTTTGTATATTGTAAAGCCGAGACAAATTGAGAAACCTGCCTATACTATCACGTTGCAACATTGAGTTATCTATCATGAGTTCATTTGCGTATAACTCACAGAATTGAAATTATAGCTATTTATATAAAACTCCACCTATAGAATTATGGCCAATTTTAACTTAAACATTAATGGAAAGGTGCATCAGGTTGATGTAGATCCGGACACACCAATGCTCTGGGTTTTAAGGGAACACGCAAACCTCGTAGGCACCAAATACGGATGTGGAATCGCCCAATGCGGTGCTTGCACCATTCATGTTAACGGGACAGCAACCCGATCTTGTTCACTACCTGTAAGCAGCGTAGGAGATAAAGAAATTACGACGATTGAGGGCTTGTCAGAAAACGGAGACCATCCTCTACAAAAAGCCTGGATAAAACACGATGTACCTCAATGTGGTTACTGCCAGGCAGGCCAGATCATGAATGCAGCTTCACTCTTGCAGAACAACCCCAATCCTTCTGATTCGGATATCGACGGAGCTATGAACGGCAACATTTGCCGATGTGGCACCTACCTGCGTATCAAGGCTGCCATTAAGACTGCTGCATCTGAAATGTAGAACTAGCTGCTAGTTCCTTTTCTTAATTATTTCTAATTAACTACAATATGACTCTCATAAAAACAAAATATAACCGAAGATCTTTTCTTCAGGCATCTACAGCTGCAGGAGGAGGGATGGTACTTGGCTTCAGTTGGCTCGCATCTTGTCAACCCAGTGCCGAACAGGTAAAAGCCATGCCAAAGGAATGGTTTGACATCAATGCCTTTCTCAAGATTGGTGATAATGGTATCGTCACCATTATGTCTCCCAATCCCGAGATTGGACAGAATGTAAAAACGGCCATGCCGATGATCGTTGCCGAGGAACTTGATGTCAACTGGAAAGATGTGATTGTTGAGCAAGCCGGACTCGACACCAAGGGCTTTACCAGACAGCTTGCCGGAGGAAGTCAATCTATTCGTCAGGGATGGGAAGGCTTGCGCATGGCAGGGGCCACTGCCCGGCACATGTTGGTCCAGGCAGCCTCTGAGCAATTAGGTGTACCTGCATCCGAACTCACTACTGAATCCGGTGTCATCAAACATGAAGGAAGTGGTGAAACTTTAGGATATGGTGAGGTGGCCAACGCTGCAGGTGGCCTGGAAGTACCGGAGGAAGTGATGCTGAAAGACCCCAAGGATTTTAAGATCATCGGATCTTCTCAAATGAATGTTGATGGTGAAAAAATAGCAACCGGCCAACCACTATTTGGTCTTGATACCACCCGTGATGGCATGCTGATAGCTATGATTGAGCATCCTCCGGCATTTGGAATGAAACTAAAATCCATCGATGACTCTGCAGCCAAGGCCTTACCAGGAATCAGAGATGTCTTTACCATCAACACGCAACCTGAAGGCATTGAATTGCAATGGTCTGACAACAATGTTTTCCCTGAGCTCGTAGTAGTGGTCGGTGAAACGACCTGGCAGACCATGAAAGCTAAGAAAGCGCTGAAAGTCGAATGGGAAGCAGATGGGTCTTTGGAGAGCACGGATGATCATGAGGCGAGGTTGGCATCCTTGCTATCGGAACCGGCGGATGAGGCTGCCCGAAAGGACGGAGATCCGGACGCAGCATTTGCGAATGCAGCCCAAATTGTAGAAAAAACCTATTCTGCTCCTTTCCTGGCTCATAATACCATGGAGCCAATGAATTTCTTTGCCGATGTATCGGGTGATAAGGCAGAACTAATCGGACCAATCCAGACACCGGAATTCTTACAGAAAACCGTTGCTGCACTGCTCGATATTCCACTGGATAACGTATCCATCATGATGACCCGGATGGGAGGAGGCTTTGGCCGGCGACTTTATGGCCATTTTGGTTCGGAAGCTGCCTTGATATCCAAACAAGTACAGGCACCGGTAAAGCTGGTATATACCCGGGAGGATGATATGACCCAGGGAACATACCGGCCTGCATACCGTGTCACCTACCGGGCTGCTCTGGATGCTGATAATAATCTGATTGGATTCCATGTAAGAGGAGCAGGAACCCATGGTAGTCCGGTTTTTGCCAATCGGTTTCCTGCTGGTGCCGTAGATAACTACCTGGCTGAAAACCATACCAAGGATTCGAAAATATCCACCGGTGCATGGAGAGCTCCCCGGTCCAATTTTATCGCCGGAGCAGAACAGGCATTTCTCGATGAGGTGGCCGAAGCAGCCGGAAAAGATCCGATAGAATTTCGACTTGAATTATTTGATCGGGCTATCGCTAATCCCGTGGGAGAAAATAATGACTACGAGGCAGAACGCTATGCCGGTGTCCTTAGGTTGGTAAAGGAAAAATGCAATTGGGGACAGGATACACCCGGTGTGTATCGCGGTGTGTCAGCCTACTTTTGCCATAATTCATATGTGGCGCAAGTTGTCGATGTGGTTATGGAAGATGATCGGCCCAAAGTCAAGAAAGTTTGGTGTGCCGTTGACTGCGGAATTGTAATTAACCCGGGCAGCGCAAGAAATCAGGTTGAAGGTGGAATCGTAGACGGTATTGGACATGCCATGTATAGTTCGATGACCTTTAAGGACGGACAACCGGAGAAAGCAAACTTTGATAAATACAGACTCATCCGGCATAGTGAGGCTCCGGAAGAAATAGAAACTTTCTTTGTTGACAACGGAATAGATCCTACCGGACTGGGAGAGCCATCGCTGCCGCCTATCGTAGCGGCCTTGAGCAATGCTCTTTCGCAGGCAACAGGAGAGAGATTATATCACCAGCCCTTTGTTCAGGAAGAAGCCTTACTCGGCTAGGGCCTTCAGGTTTATGAATAAGGAAAGCCAATAAGAGCCGGGTCATAATCCGGCTCTTTTTTTTGCTAGTCGTAGTACCGTTGTTTGTAGTTTGCAACTATTGATCGGGCTAAATCGCCCCGGTACCTTGCCCAAAAGCTATAATATGACCATCCGGATCTTCGACATCAAAATCCCGCATACCGTAATCTCGATCTCCAATTGCTTGAATGATTTTTGCCCCTTTAGATTGTAATTCAGCATAAAGTGCATCTATATCATAACTAAAAACATAAAGGGAATTGTGGTGCTTGTTAACCATGACAGAATGCTCTGACAATACGAGGTGGATTTGAATGTTTTCATCTCGTTTTAGAACGGAATAACTAACGGGATCACCCCAGGAAAAAGTCACTTCGAACCCCAGAATATCCCGGTAATAATCTAACGACTGCTGCATATTGGATACCGGGAAAACCGTTGCTGCGTGGGACAGTAATTTCATGTTGCTGGTTGTTGATGATCTATAAGATACTAACCTCCTTCCCGGGAATGGAGAATTTGATTTTAGTGTCACCATTTATGAGGTAGAAAGGAGTTTTAACCTTTTACTTTCCCCTTCCATGATAAGTCCACCTTTCACCCAGTTCCAGGACCTCAAATGTCAGATTATTTGCTTCGGCTTCCCTGACGAAATTGTCGGGATCTTCCGTATTAAACGTAAACATGTGATAATGACATGGGATGACACATTCCACTCCCAATTCGGTTCCCATACGAACTGCCTCAGAAGCATTAAGGTTGCCAGCTACTCTTCTCTCCGGCTTGTGGCCGTTGATCGGTAAGATCGCAACATCGATTCTAAAGGGACTAAGTGAATTAATAATGGCGTCATGCCACATCGTATCACCACTATGATATACCGAAAAGTCTCCAAACTGAAACAGATAGCCCATGAATCGACACCGCCCGTGAATATCGCGATCAAGTTGGTTATGGGCAGCCGGAACGCCCCTGATCACAAATTCTTTCCCATTCCATTCTTCCTCTTCATTTAATCCTATAGGAAAGCCTCTTTCTGTCTTGAGCCGCTGTACTACAAAATCCCGATTAGCCTCTGGCACAATCAGACTAATCCCGGGATTATGCTCCAGAATGGGTTTCAATGTATCACCATCAAGGTGATCTGTGTGATTATGACTGGAAGTGACTATATCGATAAAATCAAGCTTTTGGGGAGCCACCACCAACTCACACATTCTGATATGTGGCTTGTCGGTCTCTGCATATTTGAAGGTAAGGGAGTCAGACAGATAGGGGTCAATCAGCAAATGTTGTTGCTTCCATTTAAGTAAAAAACCACTTTGTCCTAACCACCAGAGGTGAAACATTCCTTCCGAGTCAGACGCCGAATGAATGTCCCGGAGCAACTCCTCTCCTTTTTGAACAGCCTTGATCAAACCCATAGTATTTATATTTCCTGTCTGGCTGCCAGCGCCCCCTGCACCATATGTTGAAGTTTTCTTTTGGCAGCCCATCGTGCAGTCTGACTCAGACCGCAATCGGGAGCTACAGAAAGTCTATCTGGTTCCACATACTTGAGGCATTGCCGTATCCGCTGCTGAATATCCTCTGCAGACTCAATGTAGTAACTCTTGACATCCACTATACCTACAGCTACGTTCATAACCTTTCCGATGTCTTCTATCAATTCCAGTTCTGCAAACTCTCGGCTGGCCATCTCTACATGTATTTCATTAACCTTGAAATCCAGAAAATCAGGAAACATGGGAGCCAGTTTACGATACCCCACAGCTCTGCCCTTGTAGTTGCCAAAGCACAAGTGCGTCGATAGATAACATTTGCCCGTCACTGTTTCCACAGTACGGTTAAAAATATCTACAAATCGCCGGGTGTCTTCCCGGTATGCATAGCAGCTCATGGAGGGTTCGTCAACGGTAATTTCCTGGCATCCAGCCTCGACCAGATCTTCGAGTTCCTTTCTGATCACAGGCAACAGAGCTTCACAAATGGCATATCTGTCCCGGTATTGATCATTGGGAATAAGTCTGCCACTCATCGTAAAGGGACCAGGAATACTGGCTTTGAGAACCGGCCCGGTTGGTGCCAGTCGCTGTAAACGCTTGAATTCTTTCACTGCACCTAGCCCATCAGGAGCACACAGCTCTCCGGTGATGGTATGCTTGCCTCTCTGATCATGTGCCGGAGGGCCCCATTTGCGTTCGGATTTCAAATTCGGCTTAATACCGTTGATATAGCCATAAAAGGACAAATTAAAATCATACCTCGTTTGCTCTCCGTCAGTTATTACATCCAAACCCGCGTCAACCTGATCGTGAATTGCTGCTATAACCGCATCATCCTGCATTTCCTCCAAATCTGCTTTTCCAAACTGATCCAGATGTTGACTGGCAAATTCGAGCCATCCTGGAAATGGATAACTGCCAATCACTGTTGTACGAATCGGTATCTCCTTCATATCCTGTGTTTATTGTCCTACGTGCTCGAATAATCCGGCCAGGCGGTGGGCATGCTCATCGTAAGCACTTTCAAAAAGATCCTGAGCCCTTTCCTTTCCGACAAGAGCACCGGAGGTAAGGACCCTGGGCGGACTTCCACCTTCTGTTAATAGCCTGGCCACTTCTGCTTTGATACAATTAACCAGCATCGCCCCTCCTACGGTCGACCCCGGAGCCACCGGAGTATCAAGGCCATCTATCACCACCATGGAATCACCCAGGGGGGCACCGGTATCCAGGACCAGATCACAAAAGTCTGTCAGTTTCTTACCATCAGGATGATTGGTAGTACTGCCTTCTGAATGAGCTTTTGTAACCAGCGCAACAACCTTCATACCTGCTTTTTGAAACAATTCTGCCATTTCAATAGGCACCACATTGCATCCGCTGGAAGAAATTACCAGGGCACTGTCATTGCTCCGGAGATCAAAATTGCGTAGGATCCGTGTTGCCAAACCAGAAACATTTTCCAGAAACATGGCCTGTCGCTGACCATTGGAACCCACTACCGGATTATGAAAGGTCAGTGAGAGCTCCACAATGGGATTGAAACCAGGAAAAGATCCATATCTGGGCCACATTTCCTCTACCAACATTCGGCTATGACCGGAGCCAAAAACATGCACCATCCGTCCATCCATGATGGTTTCTGCAAACCAACCAGCTGCCTCTCTGACAGCAGTTTCCTGAGATTCGATAACCTCAATAATGTTCCGGCATTTCGCCAGATATTGTTCTATGGGGTTCATGTTGTAGATTGATATCTCGCAAAGGTAGCAGCACCGACTGCTCCGGCGTATTCGGTAAACTTAGCAGATAATACCGGAGTATTGGCACCCATTGGGCGCCATTCATATTTCTGCATAAATTCATCGAGGAGCCCAAATAGATCCTCACCCGCCTGCACCATGCCTCCGCTCAGAATGATTACTTCCGGTGAAATTACATTAATCAAGGAACTAATGCCACGCGCCAGATCATCTACGGTAGTCCTCCAGACATCCAAGGCAAACTTGTCTCCGTGGCGATATGCCTTAACCAGGTCATGGGTGGAATGAAAGCGACCCCCGGTACGCTCCTTAATGGTGGCATTTCCAACCAGATATTCCAGGGTACCGGGAAGATTCAGAATACCGGTTGGCATTCTTGGATCCATTGACATATGTCCCAAATGACCCGCACGGTGCAAAAATCCATTGTATAGCTGGCCATTGATCAACAATGCACCCCCTATACCCGTACCCAGGGTAAGTAACATGACATCCTTATGACCCTGGCCAGTGCCAAACTCACACTCAGCGAGCAGCGCAGCCTTGGCATCATTGATAACATAGACATTGGCCAGTTTCAGGTAGTCTGACCATACCAGATTCTCAAGACCCTGCAGTCGACCTGGCATGAAAGCTATAGATTGATGATCAACCGAGGTCAACCCCGGAGCTGAGAGGCCTACCGGAACGTCGATATCAAGCTCTTTTGTTATCTGACCTACTGTATATTTAACGTTTTCCTTCCAATCAGACCGTTTGTTTTCCGGATCATCTCCGGTATCATGAACGACCTGATGCAGAATGTTTCCATCTCTGTCAATGACCACGCCCTTGATTCGTGTGCCACCGATGTCAATCCCGATAGTTCGACCGTTATGATTATTCATTTCGATATCCTTCGCTTACTGACCATCCACCATCCACGGAAATGACCTGACCTGTGGTAAATCGAGACTGATCTGACATAAAATAACATGCCAGTCCATCCAGATCAGAGGTAAACCCGACACGCCCTCCGGCCAGGGGCTGTTTGCGCTTGATATAATCCATGATTTCTTCATTGTTTCTGGCACGAGCCGACATGGGAGTGTCTACCAGGGCAGGACAAATCACATTTACCCTGATATCATCCGGAGCATAATGAGCAGCAAGTGCCTTCGACAGTCCTATAATTGCCGATTTGGCGGTGGCATAGGCATGGGTTGCAAAGTGAGTTGGTGAAGGGTACATGCTCAATACTGAGCTCACATTTAAAATGGTCCCTGGTTGCCCTGTTTTGAGGAAAAACTGAATGGCAGCCCGATTGGACAGCATGACCGAAGTCAGATTTAATTCCAGGGTTTTATCCCATCCCTCCACGGACATTTCGTGTAGGGGACCATCACCCCAGGTACGTCCACTACCTCCTGCCACATGGTATAATCCGTCGCAACTGCCCCATTCTTCAGTGCACATTTCAATGGCCTTATCAACCGTTCCCACCTTTCTGGCGTCCCCCTGAAGAACCTTGCCCATATCCCCCATTTCCCGTTCCATTTGTAAGCATCCGTCTGGATCGGGTCCAATTACAACCAATCTGGCACCTTGTTTCAGAAAAGCCAATGCAGCACTTCTTCCAATACCAGAAGTCCCCCCAACTACCACGATGTTGCAGTTATGAAGCATTGGTGTAACCTTCGAATTATCCATGGCTTGATTTATAATTGGCTACTGAAGATACCTGTTTGCATGTGAGTCAACTGCATTTTACCTCTCAATCTCCGCCAGGTAAATATCTGCTGTCCCTTCATGCGAACTGTAGTAGGAAACCAGCACGCGATCAGGTTCAATCAAAATTGATGGATAACTACAATCACCTCCGGATGGGAGTAAAGTCAAATCAGTAAAGGGTCCGTCTACATTTCCATAAATCAGTCCCATTTTATTGCCTTCTTCCAGATAGATCCGGGTACCAATAATGACGGTATCGTCATCCAGGAATTCGAAGTCAGGACCACCCAGACGATAAGGAAAATCGGTCCAGGTCCAGTTCTTATATGGAGCTGCAGACCTTCCCCAATAACCGGTTTTTTCCTCTCCTTCCTCCCGGCGGTGGAGAATAAACATTTCTCCGTCACCATTAAAGCGTATACGAGCCTCATTAGGCC
>JAUILF010000052.1 GCA_030433135.1 Bacteroidia bacterium
GGGGAGCTTATGCCCAGGAGAACTACGACGAGTTTTCCATCACGGAGGCCGAATATGGTTTTGTGATGGTAGAGGTGGATCCTAATGATGGTGATCCCATGTTTACCGTCAAACGAATCAGCCGTGGAAATGAGCAGATGGCAAAAGACAATGAATTGTCAGATACAGTCACCGTGTTTCGGATTTCCAAAAAACCTGAAACGCCGTCCATCCTAGGGCCAAAGGGAGGTACAGTATCTTACCGGGAGGTGATGCTTAAAGCAGGCACTTTTCAGGGAGCTCGTGAAAAGGCCTTTCATGCTGCCAGCCACTGGCAGGTATCGGAGGATCCTGACTTTGCCACTGGTGTGTCTGAATCATGGAGACAATACAAAGACATTTATTTCGATCAGGACCTGCAAAAGGATGACGACCTCAAAGACGAACATTTTATAGAAGTCCGGCCGGGAAAGAAATACTACTGGAGAGTCCGCTATCGCGATCAATTCCTGAATTGGAGCGATTGGTCAGAAGTGGGGAGGTTTGAAACGACGGAGTAATTTTTTTAAACCACTGAGTGCACCGAGTCGGCTCGTTGGCTTTTTGTGTCATATCACATTCAAACATTTTGATATGAATGCCAGAAAGGAATAGTAATAAGTTCACGCAAAGATCGAGAAGACTACCATCGCTGCTTAAAGTTTGCAACTTCAAACCGATATTTCTCAGTACTTCCCAGCTACTTTTATTCTCTAATCGCACTCCGAAATACTCCTCTGGTCACTCTGATAGTATCATCAACGGTTGCCTGATCGTCATATAACATAGACAAGGCATATGTTGCCCGGAATGTTCCGCGCACTTCTTTGTTCTCTATCGATATTGATTCTATGTTGATGTAGGATTCTTCACCAGAGACCACTTGGTAGAAAGCCAGGGGTACATCTCCATGAGCAGCCCATAAATTCAGTGAACTGGAAGGTATATCAGGTCTAGCATTAATAACGTGCATTCCAGGTTCTTTGGGTACCGCCTGGAAGGTAATGGATTCTTGCTGGAACATATTTTCATCATACCTTACCACGCTTATCGCAAGGGATTCTGGATTATTTGGGTCATCAATTGTCCAGGAGTCAGCCTTCCATTCCAATCCGTTAAAAAGGGCACTGGCCTCCAAAGTAGGATATTTCGGATCATCCATGCTTTTGTTGCAGGAGGTCAATATGACTATGACAAGTAGGAACCTCATCCCTTTTATTTCAATTTGATAAACTTCTGACTTTCAGTTGCTCCATCTATGTTTAACGAGATAAAGTAAAGACCAGGTGTTAGTTCTCCAATATCTATCTTTTCATAAAATTTACCCTTTGAGGAATCGTACACCATATTGTAGTTCCCCATAGCATCTGAGATTATGATTTGACCGTTCTCATCTCGATCAAAAGGCATTTTTACAAATAACTCATCATATGCGGGGTTTGGATATGCAATTATTGAGGTATTCCTTTTTTGATCATAATAACCACCAATGTCTGTGTTTTGACAATAATGGAAAAATGTACCATTTTGGCCATCAGAACAAGAAATACTTAACCTTAGATATAGATCATTATTTAGAAGCTGTCTACTTACAGAGGAGGTGTTGCTTTCAAAAGTCCAATAGCTTACTCCATCGTAGCTACGTTCCCAATAGTATGTCTTTCCTGGACAATTGTTTACTACAGCAGACCAAGTGTAGGTCGTATTAGCGTTACCAGAGGTAGGACCAGAAATTTGAGTTGTCATTGGTGGAGGCTGAGTACTACTAATTGTACACTTATTGTTGTTAATCAGTTGAGCGTGGTTGGCAACATTGGCCACTCCTGTTGGAACCCCGCTATAATTAACACTAGGATTTGAGTAGTTCTTGATGATACCCCCATTATTACTGTTTCCCCACATAATTGTCCGTTTAGTTCCTGAACATTCAAATTTATGAGCACTAGCCCAAGTCGGGGAGGGATTGGAGTAGCAATTACCACCACCATATTGGCCGCAATATTGATGGTTGCAACCAAAAATGTGACCCATCTCATGAGCATATGTCTTGTCATTTGCTCCTGAATGATTGATCAACATTTTGTTCCAGATAGGTCTTGGTCCTGCAGCTAAACCTTTCGTTAAGTCATTCTCTTGGACGACCCAAGTTATCACATCCGCTTTGTATTGGTTAGCAAGATAGTCAAAGTATGATCCTTGAGTATTGGACATGTAATTAGAATCATCAGTCATATTTCCTTGATCATTGAAGGGGGCTTTAATCGCATCCACAAGATTAAACCAAATATTTATATTGGAATTTACCATAGATTGGTTAGCACCATTGACATAATAGTTAGCGTTGCTAATCAATCCACCTGAAAAGTTGTTATTGAATACAACCAATACCCTCACTTCAGTACATGAGGATCGTTTGTTTTGATTTTCAGCAAAATCATTTGTACGTGCTTTAGGTTTGCTATCATTTAGAGCTCCACAAAAATTTTCATTTTCATCAACATTTGTAATGATAGCGTGGTCATTCCCTAGACCTAAGATATGGAAATTTTGGCCCGTAAATGATATGTGACCTCGGACGAAACCATTTGCATAGGACACTACCACCTCTCCATCTATCGCCTCCTTTATTTTACCTACCCATAAATATCGATCTTTAGACTTTGCCTCAACTTTGGAAACATGAGTAGTAAAACTCTTCGAAACTTGTGGTATACTAAATTGAAGCGTATCATCCTTCTGAATAGCAGGTAAATCTCCGAAAGAAATAACTCTTACATTTTCGTAGATGGAGTATAATTCGTATTCACCAAGTATCGTTCTTTGATCAAGGGATAAATCATCTCTTGCTATTTGTGAAAAAAGTTCTGGTTGACTCTTGAGTGAAACAGCAATCATCAAAGACAGTGAAAAGCTAACTATATATCTCATCTTAGTTCATTGTTATGGAAGTGTGAACACAATGTTGGCAAGTTAGTAAATATTTTGTTAAAATCTGACTGGCAATTTATGAAATTTAACCCATCACCCATCGTGTGTATCTTTCTCCAAACCGGTGTGTTAAGGTCTGGGCGATCTTTGTCCAATGGTACGCTTTACGTTTCCAACTCTTCTGATTATAGGTCAGTGCCAGGTAGAGTTGTTTTAGCAGCGCTCGTTCATTAATCCAGGCTCCCTTCGATTTAGTTACTTTTCGCATGATTCGATGTAGTGATTCTACTGGATTAGTTGTATATATCATGCGTCGGATGTGTGGATCGTATTCCATAAAGGCCATCAGCTCTTCCCAATTGGCCTCCCATTTCTTCCTTATCTCTGGATATTGTGCATCCCATTTTCGTCCAAATTTTTCTAACATTTGCCTGGCTATTGCTCGATTGGGTGCTGTATATACCTTCCGCAGATCACTACATAACTTTTTACGATCCTTATAAGTTACATATCGCGTAGAGGTACGAATCATATGTACCACGCATCTTTGGACTATGGCCGTGGGGTACACTTGCTCAATGACATCCTTGAACCCCTTTGAACCATCCACGCATATGAAAAAGATCTCTTCCACCCCCCGGCGTTCCAGATCCTCTAGTATCAAGCCCCAGGTCTGGGAAACTTCCGTTTGCCCTGTATATAAGCCCAATACATCTCTTTGCCCATCTACGCCTACGCCGTATACTGTGTATATGGTCCGACCACTAATCATACCATCTTCCTTCGCTCGATAATGAATACCATCCAGGTACACTATGGCATAGCCCCCTTCTAATGGCCTTTGTTGCCACTCGGTAATCTCATTATGTACACGGTCCGTTATACTACTTATCATTCCAGCACTGATCTGTAGCCCATACATTTCCTGGATCAGCCTCCTTATGTCTTCCACCGAGTTGCCTCGGGCATACAAACTCACCACAGCATTATCTATGCTCTGGTCGATCGAACGCGCTCGTTTGCCAACCAAAATCGGCTCATGGGTACTATTCCGGTCCCGGGGTGTTTGTATCTCAAGAGGTCCACTTTGGCTGCGTACTGTCTTTTTGATATGACCGTTTCGACGGTTCTTAACCCCATCACTCTTCTGTTTGTCAAGATAATGGGCTAACTCCCCATCCAAAGACGCATTTATTATCGCTTGAAGCATCTCGCTGAAAATCCTTCCTTCTCCCAATAGGGGGTCCCACTATACAGTTGCTCTATTACTTGACTCCGCAATTCCTTATCCGGAATCAATTCTTCCAATTTCTTGTTCTTCATATGTCAAAATCAATTTATGTTTAAAATATTAATCTTGACACACTTATCTGAATAGTCTCCCGCAGTCTGCAGTCCTCAGTACCCAGTCCCGCCCGCAGGCTCGTGCTCGGTCGCCAAACCATGTTAAACCACCGCCAAACCAAGTTGAACCACTTAGAAACCATCAGAAACCACCTAGAAACAACTTATAGAGTGAAACAATAAAAAGTATCCCCGGAAGGCGTGCCCGGAATACCTCCTCCTCCGGCAGCGATCATGATGTATTGCTTCCCATCGATTTCGAAGGTGGCGGGTGTGGCATAACCTCCCGCAGTCATTTGAAACTCCCAGAGCATTTCACCGGTGTCGCGGTCGAAGGCTCGAAAGCGTTCATCCATAGTAGCACCTATGAAAACCAGGCCACCTGCTGTAACCATGGGGCCTCCCAGGTTAAAAGTCCCGGTGGGTTCAAAGCCCTCAGCTTCGAGTTCGGGGTAGGTGCCGAGAGGTACTTGCCAGTCGATGGTGCCCTTGTCCATGTCGATGGAGGAAAGCGTACCCCAGGGTCGTTTGTTGATGGGAAAGCCGCGGTTGTCCTTGATGGGGTGATGTCCGGTAGAAAGCCACGGGATATTGTTGGTGAAACTGACACCCACTTCTGCCATATCGACCATGGTTTCCTTGTCCTGGTCTTTGAGGTAGGCTACCAGGGCATCTTTTTCGGTATCTGAAAACCAGGTAAAAGTGGGCATCAGTCCCTTGCCGTTTTGCAGGGTGTTTTTGATTTCTTCCGCTGTGCGTTGCGCGGTTATTTCCTGCAGGTTGTTGAGGTTGTGCGCTCCCGGGGTGGTGCTGGTTTGACTGCCATGACAAAAGGTACACTGGGAGTGGAATATTCTCCTGCCTAGGTCATATAGAGGCATTACTTCATTTTCGGGGGCAGGGGCCATCGAGATCCATTCGGCTTCGTTGCTGGCATTAACATAGAGTTTGCGGTTGACAGGATCATAGGCTCCTCCGCCCCAGTCGGTACCTCCATTAAACTGGGGCATGATCAAGGCACTGTCTACACTGGGTGGTCGGAAGATATCACCCATTTCCATGCCCCTGATTTTATTGCGGACATATTGTTCGGCTTCTTCACTCAGGTCTGTGATTTCATGTTCGTAGAATCCCTGGCGTGTATACCTAAGTGAGGTTGGAGGCATAGGCTGTGTGGGCCATGATTCCTCTCCGGGAATTTCCGATGGAGGAACAGGTACTTCTTCTACGGGAAAAACAGGCTCACCGGTGTCCCTGTCCAAAAGATGCCCCATCTTGGTGGGTTGTGCCACGGCATCGACCAGAACACCATCCTTCATGACCTGCACCAGGTTGGGAGCACAGGGAATGTCATAATCCCAGATATCGTGATGGACCACCTGATAGTGCCAGACCTTTTCTCCTGTAGCGGCATCCAGAGCCAGTACACAGTTGGCGTACAAATTTTGTCCGATGCGATTTCCTCCCCAGTGATCATAGGCTGCGGATCCAGTACCGCAGTAAACTACTCCACGCTCTTCGTCCATGGTAATACCGCTCCAACTGTTGGCTCCGCCCGCTTCTTTATATGCCTCTGGTGGCCAGGTTTCATAACCCGGTTCTCCTGGCAGTGGGATGGTGTGAAAGGTCCACTCCACAGCTCCAGTACGTACGTTGAAGGCCCGGATATATCCCGGAGCGGCGGGGCCGGGACCCTCACCAACCGTAGAACCCAGGATATACAAATCACCAAATATCACTCCCGGAGTGGTGGATTTATTCCGGTTGTCGGCATCGCGATTGAGGCCCTCTTTCAGGTTGATCATACCATTTTGTCCAAAGGAGGTCAAGAGCTGACCATTATCGGCATCCAGGCAATAGAGGTAATTTCCTTTGGAAAAGAAAATACGGGCAGAGTCCTTGTCAGACCAGTAGGCCACTCCCCGGCTGGTTCCGCGGGAACGGGTGCCGGGTTCGGTGTCATAACGCCAGAGTTCTGACCCATCCCGGGCATCCAGGGCAATGACAGCGATGGTAGGGGAGGTGACATAGATGGTATGTCCTATCACCAGTGGATTACATTCCATGTTACCTCTTCCCGATTCCGGGAGGTCACCTGTGTTAAATGTCCATTGAACTTTCAGATCACCCACATTCGATTTGTTGATCTGATCCAGCTCCGAATACTTGGATCCCATTTTGTCCCCATTGTAATGCGACCATGTACGGTAAGAGGAGCCCTGTGAATCCCTGTCTTGTTGACATGCTATAAGCAGAAACACAAGCACAAAAAGTGAAAAAAGGAAAGGTCTCATGTTTCTCAAAAAAGAATAGAAACTCATAAAATTAGGGAAGATTAAGGGAGTTGCATCACAAGAAAAGACAAATTGAGCAGTACTATCAAGGTTACATGTAATATACTGAATATTCAATTTTAGCCCCAATTCGTATTCTGACAAATTTGCCAGAATATGATTCATAAGATACTAGGTGATATGTGATATGTTCGATTTTACCATCTTTGCGCATCAATATTTCCAGGACCTAAAACTATCCGAATGAAGACATCGTATTATATCTTATTACTTTCGATCACCGCCTGCATACTGTCTTGCGGCCCAGCTACCAAGATGCTGGTCTCATATGAAGCTCCTGATGTGCAACCCAGGAAGTTTGAAAACATTGCTGTGTTATCCATTCTTCCTTCCATGGATGCGCGTGCGACAGTTGAACAGGCCGTGGCCGGAAAGATGCAGGAAGAAGGAATTAACGGAAAGGCGACTTTTACGATTTTTACATTCGCTGGAAATCAGGAAGTAATGGCTGAATTGGATCTCAGCCAGGAAGAACTTAGAGAAATTGCCAGGAAGAAGGTCACTGAAAATAAGATAGATGGTCTTCTCACTATCGCCTTACTGGATGCTCAGCAAGAGGAGCACTATGTTGAAGGATCTAGTTTTGGTGTTTCGGTTGGATTCAGTGGTTACCCGACCTATGCTTACAACTACTATGACTATTATGCCTATGCTTATTCGGCTGTATATAGCCAACCAGGATATTTCGTGAATTCCACTACTTACTTCCTGGAATCCAATTTTTACGACACCTCCACAGGTAAACTGATATGGACGGCTCAGACCAGTACGAAGGATCAAACATCAGTCACCAAGGGATCTGCTGACTTTGCAGATTTGATCGTTACAGAAATGCTCAGGAAGAAAATAATTGAGAAGTAGATTAAGCAATGGTGATCTGTAAGTAAAATTATGGACGCTACAAGTGCGAGAGGAGTTAGTGACGTTAGACAAACATGGAGAGGGAGCATGGCACATGGATCAAAGCGAGTTTATTGGGTGTAGTGGAGGAGAACGACTTCTGACCGTGCAAATTTAGCAGTGTCTTTCTCTCCTAACCGAACACTCATTAGGACACCATGCAATCAGCCTAAGTAGTAAAATCTACTGTTTAGTTATGACGAGTTGTGCTTGTCATATAAGGCCGACTATTACTTGTTGATGTATTATTTGAAGGCAATTTCAATTTGTAAAGAATAGGACCGCCCTTGGAGTATTTGGCGAAATAGTAACTTCCAGAGCAAAGCAAAAGAAGCAATCCGCGTAGTGCTTAGCATTTTATGAAAACATAATAACGATGTACATCATCTAGTCGTAAACGAATATAGTCGAAGGATAAACGGCTCGGATTGTGCGCGGGAGAGCTGGAAGTTTCCGCCAAAGGCTCCACAGCCGTGATTTTTTGGTTACTTTTTGATCTAGCAAAAAGTAACATAAAGTACGGCAGCCAAAAGTTTTCCAGTGAAGTTGACCACCCAATGCCGACCCCATCGGGTGCCAGTACTTGGTGGAATCTATTCCATCTGAGATTTGAGCCATGCCGGCCGGTCAGTGGTTATGCAGAACACTCCGACTGACTTCATTTTGGTAGCAATGTCCGGTGTATTGACCGTCCAGCACCACACCGCTTTGTTTTCTTCATTGAATCGCTCAACCAGGGATCGATCGATAATCCCATGATAGAGATCAACCCCGTCCAGGTCACTGGCGATGATTTCATCAAATCGTTCATTGACATCATCTAAGGAGGACGACAGGTAGTAAGCAGGGACATCCGGGAATGCCTTTTTCGCAGCAATAATCGCATCGTAATCAAAAGCGATAAAGGCGATTTGACCTTGCTGCCAAAAACCGGATATTACTTCTGTCAGGTAAGGCATGATTTCTTTGCCGGTTTTTATTTCAATGACCAGTAACTGGTTTTCCGGTAGCTCCTCCAAAACGTCTTTCAAGAGCGGAATTTTAGCTGAAGCGTATTTCCTTTCGTTGGTTTCCTTCAATTGGATGGGATAATCCTTTAACTCGTCATAATTGGATTCGCTAATTACCAGATCCTGGTCGATCAGCCGGCTGCCATCCTTGTCATGAAATAATATGATTTGATGGTCTTTGGTCAGCATGATATCACACTCAGCACCATCACTGCCTAGCTCCCAGGCAAGTCGCATGGATTCGAGGGTGTTTTCCGGGGCCAGGTAGGAGGCACCACGGTGTGCAATGTAGGACAGGTCAGATTGAGCCATAACCATATTTATCGAGCATAGTAAAGGTAAGATCCACTTCATCAGATGTTGTATTGATTTGGCAATATATTCAACTCATGTTAAGTGTTGACCAATTGCGGATTGTTTTGGCATGAATTCTAAGAGAAATTTCAAAATTCTGGGAGCTTTATCTCATTTGTATCTTGTCTTGGTCGATGAAACCAGCCATCCCATCATAATAAGACTTGGAATAATCACTGTTTCCGTATTTTATAGCTTTCAGGATCATAACCTCAATTGGAATGAAAAGGACGCGAAGAATTTTCCTTGAAACCGGAGCCCTGGGAGCAACCACACTATTTGGTTTGACCTCTTTGAGATCCTCCACTGCCAAACCAGTGACAACAGACCTTCCCCCTGAATTTCCCGGGCAGGACCGTGCTTCGGTTCAGGCCATCGTAGGCGCCTCTCATTCTGATCTGGATAAAGTAAGAGAGATGGTCAATGCGCGACCGGCACTGGCCAGGGCAAGATGGGATTGGGGATTTGGGGACTGGGAAACCCCTCTCGGTGCGGCCTCACACATGGGAACAAGGGACATCGCTGAGGTACTGATAGACCATGGTGCTTCTCCCAATATTTTCACTCATGCTATGATGGGAAATGAACACCTCGTACGTCAATCCATTGAAACCTATCCGGGCATTCAATCCAGGGTGGGTCCACATGGTCTTTCTCTGCTTTTCCATGCCCAGATGCCCTTGCGCCGGGAGTTCATGGAGGGGGATGAAAAAACCAGACAAGAGGAATTGGTTCGATACCTGGAAGAGTTGGGTGATGCAGATCCAAAACCTGAGAGCTTGGAAATGACTGCTGAAAGTCAACAGGAATATATGGGCCGTTATGACTTTGGCAGCGGCACAGATGAATACTTTATCATAGACCGGAATGAACGACGTGGGCTCCTTTCGATGAGTAGGGCAGACCAGCAAAGCCGTGTGCTATTCCTGGTTGGGGAACGTTCTTTTGCGCCATCAGGTGCTCCGGCAGTTCGTATTCGATTTAGTGAAAACTTCAAAGAACTTCAGGTGTTTGATCCTGATTTGATAGTCACCGCCAGGCATGTGGGTACATGATCTAAGGTGAGTTTATCAAATCGGTAAAAAAGTCCTATCTCAATACACCTTAAGCTGGCAGTATATCGTTGTAAATGCGTACGTAAACCGGACTCTGTCCATAGCCTGTCGCTTCTATGTAGTACAAATACCTAAACATTAAGAGGTCTGTACTTGTCCTATGAATGGCAAGTTCTAAACACCTAATTGTACAACATTATTTGAAAAGTGATATGAGAAATCCGAAGGACTGGTTCAAACCTGTTTTTCAATCCTACCAACGATTAAGCACAAAGATTACTTCCGGTAAGGCCTGGCAGTCCGGACGAAAATGGATGCAGCGGCAACCACGCTGGCGATTAGCGACCTATGCTATCCTGTTGACAGGGTTTGTCGCTGTGGCATCTGTTTGCCTGATGTTTTTACTGGTCAGGGGTGGAGCTTTTGGTGATTTACCCACCTATGCAGATCTTGCCAATATTCAGAACGATCAGGCTTCTGAGGTGATCGATCAACGTGGTAACATTCTGGGAAAATACTACATCGAAAACCGGGTGAATGCGGATTCATCTGAATTGCCATCAGACCTGGTTAATGCCTTGATTGCTACTGAAGATTCGCGCTTTTTTGATCACCGGGGAGTAGACATTCGGTCCCTGGGCAGAGTATTGGTCAAGTCAATTTTACTTTCCGATGAAAGTTCGGGAGGTGGAAGCACCATATCGCAGCAGTTAGCCAAAAACCTATACCCGCGTCAGGATTATGCATTTCTCAGCATAGTGGTCAACAAGTTTCGGGAAATGATCATTGCTCACAGGCTGGAGAAAGTTTATTCCAAAGAACATATCCTTAGGCTCTATTTGAATACAGTGCCTTTCGGTGGAAATGCTTTTGGAGTCAAAATTGCAGCACAGAGGTTCTTTAACAAGGACCTGGAAGATCTCTCCACTGACCAGGCTGCGGTGTTGGTTGGGATGCTTAAAGCCACGACTTATTATAATCCCCGTCTCCACCCGGACAGGGCTATGCAAAGGAGAAATGTGGTTTTGAATCAAATGGTGAAAGGACAGTATCTCGATTCTACAGAGGCAGATGAGCTGATGCAAAAACCCATCGAACTGGATTATCAGCCCGAAAGTCATAATGTTGGATTGGCTACCTATTTCAGAGAGCATGTTCGCCAGGAATTGGCCCCATTACTGGAAGATCTGGAAAAACCTGATGGCTCAAGTTACAACCTTTACACTGATGGACTCAGGATTTTTACAACTGTCGATGCGGTGTTGCAAAAGTACGCTGAGTCAGCAGTGAGGGAACATCTGTCATACCTGCAGGAGGAATTTCTCACGGAATGGAATGGGCAGGAACCCTGGCATGAGGGCGACCTCCTGGGTGAGTTTGTAAGTAAAAGTCGCCGTTATCAAACACTCAAGTCAAAGGGTGCCTCTCAGAAAGAAATGGAAGAAATCTTTGCTACTCCGGTGTTGATGACCATATTTGATTGGGACTCAGGGGAGAAGGAAGTTGAAATGTCTCCGCTGGACTCAGTGCGATACTATCTCAATTTACTGCAAACAGGTATGCTTGCTGCCAACCCCGAGACTGGAGCTATCCTGGCCTGGGTCGGTGGAGTAGATCACCGTTTCATTCAATATGATCATGTTAAGTCCAAACGACAAATAGGCTCAACTATGAAACCGCTGGTTTACACATCAGCTATTCGGGCAGGAATCGAGCCATGTGAGTACATGGAGAACCAATTGGTACAATATGCTGATTACGAGGGATGGGAGCCCCGTAATAGTGATGGAGCCTATGGCGGATATTATAGTATGGAAGGTGCTTTAAGTCATTCAGTCAATACGGTGGCGGTTGATCTGGCCATGCGTACGGGAATTTCTGATATCGGCAACCTGGCCAGACAGATGGGAATCGACGGCTACATACCCAATGAACCTGCCATTGCATTGGGTGCGGTTGAAGCATCCTTATGGGAAATGGTACAGGTGTACGCTACTTTTGCCAATCACGGCCGAAAACCCGAATTGCATTGGCTGGACCGTGTAGAAACTCGCGACGGGGAAGTCCTACTGAGGGGAAAGAGAAAAGAAGGTGTCAAGCAGGTCCTGACAGAGGAAGAGTCGGCTTTGATCACACATTTTATGCAATCAGTGGTGGATAGTGGCACTGCCAGAAGACTGCGTTATCAATATGACCTGTGGGGCGATATTGCCGGCAAGACGGGAACAACTCAAAATCAGTCAGACGGCTGGTTTATGGGATATAGTCCGCGTCTGGTAGCAGGAGTGTGGGTAGGTGCTGAGTCTCCAAAGGTGCATTTCCGCACTACGCATACAGGTCAGGGTGCTCGGTCTGCCATGCCCATTTGGGGTACATTTATGCAAAAGGTGAGGAAGGATAAAAGGACATCGGATTTATTAGGTGGACGTTTTCCGATGCTGGCGGATACGGTCATACTGGAAATTGATTGCCCACATTATTTGCCGGAACTACCCGAGTTGTTTGACTCCATTATGGATTTTGATCAATTGTTGATGTTCAGCCGTACCGTTGAAAACATTGAGTCGGACCAACTGGCCGAGATTATGGAAGATGAACCAAGGAAAGAGAGGGAGACTTTGAGCGAGTATTCACAGAGGATAAGAGAACGCAATCTAAAAGTGTTGGAAAAGCGGGAACGGAGGAAGAAACGGAAAGCCTTTTTCGATAAACTTTTTAATCGTGATGATCCTTAAGCTATTCTGTGGCAGGCTAATCAAATGCTGACCTTGCGGTCAAGAATCATATACCTTCCGCCAGACAATAGTAGTCTGTCATGTGAAAGCTGTAATAGGTCTTGAAATTAATCTTAGGACCATTGTACTCCCTTTCGGAAATACGTAACATATATTAAGTCTCCGTGAGACCTTTGTGTACCTTCATGAAACATGAATGATATGCTCAACTCACAGTCAAACTAGAAAAGGTGGCCGGTTGGAGAGTCACCTATTGACCAGCTGAAGCCTGGGTTTCAATAAATAATTTCAATATCCTAAGTAATATTCTGTAAATTCTGGGATTTAGTAAACGATGTCGAATCACTTGGTATGAATAGGAAACATGTCACCCGTAGATCGTTCATGTCAAAAACTTTGAAAGCCGGTACCATCTCATTGGTTGGCCCTAATCTTTTATCATATCCGGGTGGGTCAGACAAGATTCGGGTAGGGCTTGTAGGATGTGGTGGTCGTGGCACCGGTGCAGGTATAATTGATTGTGCCGAATCATCCCCTGGAATCGAGTTGACAGCTATTGGAGATCTCTTTAAAGATCATCTTGATATGGCTCCCGAAAAGATAAAGGGTAATCTCGCCCGACGAAATCTCAAGGTGGATGATATCTACAAAGTTACTCCCGACCATACCTTCCTGGGATTTGATGCATATCAGAAAGTTATCGACAGCGGGGTTGATATGGTTATTCTAACCACTCCTCCAAATTTTCGGCCACAACATCTAAAGTATGCCGTGGAGAAAGGGAAGCATGTCTTTATCGAAAAACCCATTGCGGTCGATCCAGTGGGGGTTAGGTCAGTGTTAGACACTTGTGACCTTGCCCGGCAAAAAGGATTGACTATTGTTGCGGGTACTCAAATGCGCCGGTTGCCTTCCAACATCCAAACCATACAGAGAATTCATGACGGTGCCATAGGAGATCTAAATGGTGGTCAGGTTTTTAGGGCAGGAAGTGGAATGCGAAATTGGAGATCTTCGGAAAAAATCAAACAGGCCGAGTGGTCGGAAATGGAGTATCAAATTCGGAGATGGTTGATGTGGGACTGGTTGTCAGGTGATTTTGTGGTGGAAATGCACGTGCATAATCTGGATATCATGAACTGGATCATGGGCTCACCGCCGCAAAAATGTCTGGGAATGGGTGGTCGACAGGCGAGAATTGGTTTTGAATATGGTAACAATTACGATCACTTTAGTGCCGAACTTCACTATCCTAATGGTGCTCAGGTCGCCTATATGGGAGCACAGATTGATAGCTACGCCTCACGAAACCACCAGAGGGTAGTAGGATCGAAAGGTTCAGCTATGCTGGATTTTAGACAAGGAGAAATTATGGGCTCAAATCCATTCATGGCAAAGAATGATGGCCCCAGTCCCTCGGTGCGACAATACAGGGATATGATTGAGAGTATCAGAAAAGGTAAAGCCATCAATGAAGGGAAACAGATAGCAGAAAGTACATTAACCGCGATCATGATCAGAATGAGTGCTTATACCGGGCAGGAAGTCACCTATGATTGGGTGTTGAATAACTCAGAACTGGATATGAGTCCAACTGATATGGAGTTTGGTCCATTGCCTTACAGAGAGGCTGCGGTGCCGGGACTTACAAAACTGTTTTAAGAGTTTCTCTACTCAAAGTTTGTGTTCTGAAAAAGACCAGTCTATTCACTAAACAAATCAATCGTGTAATCCAGTAATTCTGGTCCTCCGTACTGGCCATGACCCGGTACCACCGTGGAAACATTCGGATAGGCTTCTTTTATTTTCTTCATGGTCACAGGCCAGGCCTCTGTATTCGCATCTGCCAGGTTACCCCGGGAAGCATTCATGGATTTGACCATACATCCTCCAAAGAGGGTCTTTTCGTCGGGGAACCAACTTACGATGTTATCCGGACTATGTGCTTCACCAAAAAACCGATGTTCGGTATGCTTGCGACCTACGGCAATTTCCAGACGTTGATCAAATCCGATCCTTGGTGGCTCAACTCCCTGCTCCTTTGCCAGGGCAACAGTCTTGATATGAGCGTAGGTGGGAATGTCCGCATGATGAAAGGCAAGTATGCCACCAAGACAATCCTCATGGAAATGATTGATGACAACACCGACAATATGTACCCCCAGGTTGCCCCGTAGATATCGAATGAGGGCAATGGATTCGGATTCGTCTGTAGGAGTATCCAAAACCAACGCCTCTTTCCGGTCCACGATCACCATACCATTGCATGGAAAACGATTGCCATCGGCCAATTCTATATAGGATTTATGGATATACACCGACTTGCTGATCCGTGTAATCTGCAAATCGTCAGCAAAAACTGAAGTTGTTCCCCTGGTGGATTTACAACTGCAAATAAGACCAAACAGACAGACGATAAGTATGATTCTAAATCCCATGCCGCCTATAAGGTAATGAGAAACTACATGAATAATGATGCATATTCTTCTAACGAATCAAGCAAGCATGCATTATGTAACAGAGCAGAGCCATGCTGACAAACCGATGCTGACAAACCTATGCTGACAAACCGAAGGTTTCGTCAGTACGTCAGTAAGGGTTGGCAGTGTACGATGCATTTACCTCAACAACGGGTTTGTCGGCATTGAGGAATCCGATGGGTTGGGTTTCTACCATATCGCAGGTAGTCAAACATTTTACGACATCGAAATGTAACTGAGGTTCGCTCACAAACCCGGTGTTGCCACTCAGCCCGATGGTGTCTCCCCGACTAATCATCATGCCGGGTTCTACCAGGGCTCCGTCCTGGGTCAGGTGCATATACCTCCCAAAAGTGCCATCGTCATGGCTGATTGTAACTACATTAAAGTGATCTACCTGCGCATCGCCATCCGTGTAACCCTCTTCAATGTAATTGACAACACCCCCCATGGCTGCGACCACAGGTGTACCGATGGGCATAGCAAAATCAAAAGCAAAGCGTACATTGCCCTGGTGACTGAATGCTCCACAGGGTCCCTGTACCAGAGTAAATGAAGAGCCCACTGAAAAAGGAAGAACAAAAAGGTCAATATCCGGTGGGTCACAGGATATCACCGGCCCCATGAAATCACCGTCATTAGGTTCATCTTCACAGGCCAAAAACAGAGGAGTGAGAGCAATAAGGAAGTATGTAAAAATTTGATTTCTCATGTATTATAGCAATAACTCTCTCAATAACGTCAGGAACAGGCTAGTTGTATCCGCAGAACGTCTCTGTTTAAATGTTGGCAGTTTCCTCCACCTGTTTTTTGGCGAATGCTTTACCTTCTTCCCACCATTGTCTCATTTGCTCGGGGTCAAAGATCAAACTGTTATCGGTGAGAACCCTGGGAGTGTGAAAATATCGAATCCTGATGTCGTGATGCATACTTTCCAGTAAACCTATATACTTTTCGTCCCGGGCTATCTGAGCCAGCATGAAATCCAGTGAATCCATAAGCAGGGTAAAAGCATTTCTACTTGGTAGTTTTTTCACCTTTTTACGACGTGGAGTGAGCAGGATGACATCGATTTCTTTAGCCCCTGCATCAATGGCTTCTTCGATAGGTATAAAATTGCCAAAACCACCATCGGCATATTCCTGTTCATTTTTGGTAACCAGACTCATGAAAGGGATAAAATTGGCCGAGATCCAGATCCAATCTATATAATCGTCATAGGTACAATCCCGCAAATACTTGTGCTCTACCACATTGCAGGTAAAGTTGGATACAGCAATGACGACCTTGCGCCGGCTTTGACGAACCCTCTCAAAACTTTCTTCACTAAAACTTTTTTTGATCAATCGGCGTAGGGCATGACTTTCGCCAAATGTCTTCTTACCGCGGATAAACATTTTGATAATACCCAGGTGATTAATCCGTGTTTTATAGATGCCGTTGACCTTCCTTATTACAAATGGATGACTGGAAAAAATATCCTTTTGCTTGACATTGGTGTAGATTTCTTTTGCAAGTGTGATTTCATCAGCCGCAAGCATTGGAGCCAGTAGTGCCCCTGTTGAGGATCCGGCAAACAGATCATAATGAATACCCAGGTCCTGGATAAGGTACTCAGCTACACCTCCGGCATATGCTCCTTTTGCTCCTCCCCCTGATATCACCAGTGCTCTCATCTATTTGACATTCACCTTGTCCGGTTCCTGGATAAGTCCCGATTGCGAAATCTCAAAATAATAAAAGGCCATACAATTTTGATGATACTTTCCAGCCTATACGATTAATTCTTCGGGTTTCCAGACCAGGTAAATTGCAGTTACTTTAACATCCACTCTTCGGGGTTCAACCTGATATTCCGTGATATGGTTCTTCTGATCCTCCCATCGGTTTCTGATCTCATCCAGTTGTTGGGATAGCTCTTCTTGTAGCTCGGTATAGTCACCCTGCAGAGCCGCAAGGTCAGCTCTGGATTCAGCTAGTCTGTGTTCTGCTTTCCTTCTCATTCTACTTTTGGTAGTAGCTGATGATACTGACTTTCTACGGCCACTAAAGACCGAGATCAGGGTTTCTGCGGCGGTCAACCACTCTGTTGTTTTCCGCTGACTTACTTCAGATTCCTGTTCAGCTATCTGAAACTCTTCCTTGCGGATGCGGTCGCTGATTCGATCCAGTTTTTTTTGAAACTTGTCCTGGAGTTCATCCATTTCCTCATCCCGGTTTTCACGGGCTTGCTGCATAATGCGGCCCTGGAAAGCTGTGAGGCTTTCCCCGGCTTTCTGAATTAAGTCCAACTCTTCATGTTGATGCAGGGTAAGCTTTTGCTCACGATAGAGCCAATCGGAAAACTCCTTCCTGATATTTTTCATTTCCCTGGCACTATTCAAAGTACCAGGTACCTCTTCAAACTGGACTTTTGAATTGGAGTGGTGATTCGGACGGGGTATAAGCAGTTCCGGCCATGCATCTCCCAAACCGGTCTGGCTTGACCAGGGAATCCGGCCAAACTCGTCCGGAGGGTCCAGTAGTATAGCTATTTTTTTGCCTTCATCGATATCTCGCTTGGCATTGTAAAACCTAACCGAACCAGCACAAAAAAGAAAGGGTTTGTATAGTACTGAGATCCCCTCATCCCTGGAAACATGATCCAATTTGATAAAGCGTTGCTCAACGTCAGGATCCACAGATGGTGGAACACTGTGAATGTTTTCATCCACCTTTCGATTTGGCGTAGTCGCCCTGGTTTTCTCATCATTAGATTTGGTTGTAGTCCTCTTCTCCACGTTTTTGTCATCCATCAGGACTTTGATTTGTGGTCTGGTCATGGGCCCTCGTAAATAAGACATTACCCAACGGGTGTGGAATAAAACAGGACTGTCTTCATGTACATTCTGCAAGAGAAAAACACGTGATGAGAGCGATGATATGATTTTGGAATAGTCAGTGCTGATGTTTTTGCCTGACTCTGCAATCGCCCCTTCAAGTCCACTTAACAAACGGTCTTTGTCTTGCTCGGTCTGCAACTTCCCAATAAACCATGTACCAGCATTGGACAAACCCTTGTAGTCAATGTCGACAGGGTTTTGTGAAACCAGAACGGCACCCAACCCAAATGCACGCCCTTGTTTCAGAATGGTGAGCAGTGGTTTTTTGGACGGTGGCTCAGCAGTTGGGGGGAAGTACCCAAACAACTCATCGAAATAAACGAGGCTACGCAGGCTGGTGGTCCCTGACTGCTTACGCATCCAGCTAACCAGGCTGTTAAGCAAGAGCGTTACAAAAAACATTCGTTCACTGTCAGATAGGTGAGCGATGTAAAAAATGCTGTGTCGTGGTTTTCCATCCTCAGTAAAGTAGAGGTGGTCTATATCAAGTGGATCACCTTTAAGCCAATAACCAAATTGAGGGGAAGCAATCAGCGAATTGAAAGACATTGCCAGGTCAAACCTGTCTTTTTCGGGAAAAAAGGTATCGATATCAAAAACACCCAGTTTAGTCATAGGTGGATTCTGGATGTCCATGATAATACTACTCAGCGAAAGATCCTGTCCTTCGCGCCATCGATGTTCGAAAATATTACTGAGAAGAATGCCTTCTCTGCTGCGCACGGGATCAGCTTTGGATTGGATCATACCCAGCAAAGCTGCAGTGGTGGCCTGGATTCGCTCCCTAATGGTTTCGGCTTCATTTTCAAAATCCAGGTCCGGTGCTGCAAAGGAACCGAGAATGTTTACAGGAATACCAGCATCAGAACCGGGAGTATAAATAGTGAAATCAACAGCACTTCTGAGTGTCTTAATCCTCTTGCTGTCCTGCCCCCATTGTGCTAACCCTTCCCTCCAGGTCGTAGCCGTAGTCTCGGCATAAGAGTCAATGTCCATGTCCTTTCTCCTGGCATCATCGGGGTTAATCCATGGTTTGAATTGTTTGGCTTTGAGCTCTTCAAATTGCAATAGCAAGTTTGTCATATCCCCTTTGGGATCGATGATGATAGCCGGTACCTGGTCGATGGCAGCCTCTTCCAGCAGACCGATACACAAACCTGTTTTACCACTGCCGGTCATACCAACACAAACCGCATGGGTGGTCAGGTCCCGCGAATCGTAATTCACTACTGTTTTTAGTATCTCTTTCTTTTCAGGGTCATATTCTGCACCCAGGTAGAATGATCCCAGTTTTTCAGGGGGTGGTTTTATCATTGTGCATCGTTTGGATCAAACCGGGATTTTGTAATGGAGTTTCGTCGTGAGAGCTAAAGATGCAATAAATACGGGGGCTCCAAGAACTTTTTGACTCGGAAACATGGTCACCACCATGGTGAGAATCAAAAAGTACTTATGTGCCCGTATTTGCAGCAGATTTAGTTCGTAACAGAAAGTCTAGTGCAAATTCCCGGTTATACCAAAATAGATAAATGTTTTTATTTCAGGTGATTGGTGCTCCCTCATCCGGCATTACCATATCGCGGGGAAATTACCTACCTTTATGTCAGATTATCCCAACTAAAAATGTCGTCCTGGCTAAAATTTAACAAGATGAGGCTTCGGTGGTTACAACCACAAAAGGAGAAGCATCAGGTTTGGCAAGAACCAATTGTCGCTGACCAGGACTCCTCTGCGGAATCTACTACACCCTCCGAACAGGATTATCGCCAGTCTTATTACGAAATGGGGATATCCGACATGACCATTATTTAATTAATATCTTGTATGTAGGGAGTGTCTCCGGACTAAATCCTTTTAAACAAAATATGTGATTATGAGAACATCTTTTCTAATGTTCCTGATGTTTGCGTCTTATCTCACTACCTCTGCTCAGCCAGATGTGATTTCAACCAATGCTGGAGATGTAACTATGACTCCGATCTTGCATGCTACTCTGGTACTGGAGTGGAATGATCGTACCATCTACATGGATCCTTATGGTGGAGCAGAAAAGTTTGCAGACTTTGAGAATGCTGATTTGGTGTGCATCACTCATTTGCATGGTGATCATCTCAACAAGGAAACATTGGGAGGTCTGGATCTTTCAGATACAGAACTTATCGCCCCACAGTCGGTCGTCGATGAGCTTGGTGAAATCGCTTTTGCCAAAGTACATGTCCTGGCTAATGATGAAAGCATTGATTTGTACGGAGTGAATATCGAAGCTGTTCCCATGTATAACCTTCCCGATGATGAGACCTCCAGACACCCCAAAGGTTGGGGTAATGGATATGTGCTAACTATCGGTGGTGAGAGATTTTACTTTTCTGGCGATACCGAGGACATCCCCGAGATGAGGGCCTTACCCGATATTGATTACGCATTTGTCTGTATGAATCTACCCTACACCATGGATGTGGAAGCAGCAGCAGATGCGGTTCTGGAATTTAAGCCTGAAGTAGTCTACCCTTTTCACTTCCGGGGTCAGGGGGGATTTAGCGATGTGGAAAAATTTAAAGACCTGGTCAATGCGGGTGATGCTGATGTTGAGGTTAGGTTGAGGGACTGGTATCCGGAAGAGTAGTGTGGGTTTGAGTGTGGGTGTGGGTGTGAAGTGCTGACGCCGTAGGCCGACAGTAGGTGTGAATGCTGACACCATGAAAAATTCAGATTTGCTTCAAAGTCTGTGTGTTATTTTATCCTAGTTTTGTGTTCAAGGTTTGCCATTTAGCCGAGAGTCCATTTGAGTGATATCCACCATCTATGAAGGAAATAACTACTCTTGTTCTGATCTTCTGTTCTTCAGTACTGAGTTTGGCACAGAGTGAGATCACGGGTAAGGTTGTAGATGCCAACTCTGGTACTCCGTTGAGCTACGCTACTATTCAACTCTTGCAAGTAAAGGATGATGCCCTGATTACAGGAGGAATCACTGATGATAACGGGGATTTTTCCCTCGAAGCAAATCCCGGTGAGTACTATGTCATTATGGATTTCATGGGCTATGATCAATGGCAGAGCGACCCTTTTAACCTCAGCGAACAAAAAAATTATGATCTGGGTACTGTGCAATTGCAAGAGGGATCTAACACACTGGATGAGGTAGTAGTACAGGCTGAAAAAAGCACGATGGAGCTGTCACTTGACAAGCGCATTTTCAATGTTGGTAAAGACCTGGGGAATGCTGGAGGCTCAGCGGTAGAAATTTTGAATAACATCCCTTCTGTGACTGTGGACGTAGAAGGAAATGTCCGGCTGCGTGGGAGTAATAGTGTACGCATACTCATTGATGGCAAGCCCTCCGGACTGGTCAGTTTTAAGGGCGGTGAGGGATTGCAACAACTGCAGGCCAGCCTGATCGAAAAAGTGGAGGTAATCACTAACCCATCCGCCCGATATGAAGCTGAAGGGATGTCGGGCATCATCAATATTGTGTTGAAAAAAGAGAGGCGCGAGGGATTTAATGGTTCCTTTGAAACCACATTGGGTTATCCACTCAATGTTGGTGGTGCGGCCAACCTGAATTACAGGCACAAGATGATCAATTTCTTCATCAACTACGGCATCAACTATCGAAAGACACCTAGTTATACCACTGTGTATCAGGAGGTATATCGCAATGACACTACCTTTATTTCTGAACAGGAATACGACGGTGTAAAAGATGGTTTTGATAATAATATCAGGGGAGGTATGGACTTCTTTTTTAATGATAAGAACATTCTGACTGCATCCTATCTTCTGAGCCGCAGTGATGGAAAACGGCTAACCGATCTGCGCTATGATGACTATGTTTTCAGCACTGATAATCTCGATAGTTATACACTCAGAACCCAGGATGAGACCGAAACAGAACCCATCTCAGAATACGTTCTCAGTTACAGGAGTTTATTCAGTCGGGAAGGACATGAGCTTAATGCCCGGGTGAGTTATATGGATCACTGGGAAACCTCTGACCAGATCTACGAACAATACTCCTATTTTCCAGACGGGACCAGGGATCCCAATCGTGATTTATATCAAACTTCACTTAACGATGAGACGGAAGAACAACTGTTGATGCAAGTTGACTATGTGCAGCCCTTTGCCCAGGAGGGGAAGTTTGAATTTGGAGTGCGCAGCAGTTTTCGCGACATGGTGAATGATTACGTAGTTGAGGAGCGTGATGAAAATGGGGATATGCAGGTGCTGCCGGGACTGGATAATAAATTTACCTACCGGGAAAGGATCCATGCTGTCTACGGAATTCTGGGAAATAAGTCTAACAAGTTTTCGTACCAGGCCGGATTGAGAGGTGAGTGGACGGATATAGAAACAGTGTTGGAAGAAACCCTTGAATCGAATCCCAGAGAGTATTTCAATTTCTTTCCTAGCGTTCATCTGACCTATGATCTCCCGGCGGATAATGCCATCCAATTGAGTTACAGCCGTCGTGTCCAACGTCCAGCTTACAATGATCTAAGCCCTTTCGTGACCTTTTCTGATAATCGCAATTATTTTAGTGGAAACCCTGATTTGAATCCTGAGTTTAGTGATGTCTACGAACTGGGTCATGTGAAGTATTTTGACAAAGGGTCGATTTCGTCAGCTATCTATTATCGATATGTGACAGATAAAATCTTACGTATCAGAAGAGTAAACGAGCAGGGTTTTTCGATAACTGTTCCGGAAAACCTGGCTACAGAAAATGCTTTTGGAGCGGAATTTACATCGGGTTACACTCCCTACGATTGGTGGAAACTTGACCTTAGTTTCAATTTCTTCAGGTCAATCATTGATGGTACCAATATTGATGAAGATTTTTCCAGTGATACCTACAGTTGGTTAGTGCGGCAAACATCTCGCTTTACCTTCATACCCACCATGGACATACAATTTCGGATCAACTACGAGGCACCCATGGATACACCCCAGGGTAGTCGCAAGGCCTTGTACTTTTTTGATCTGGCCATCAACAAGGATGTTTTCAACGAAAAGGGAACCATTACTCTCAATATCAGCGATATCTTCAACACAAGGATATATCGCAACATCATCGAAGGAGACTCCTTCTACTCAGAAGTAGACGCTCAGCGAATCAGGAGACAGATCAACCTCAATATCAGTTACCGACTTAATCAGTAGGCAGTTGTCAGTAGGCAGTTCTCAGTAGGCAGTTCTCAGTAGGCAGTTCTCAGTAGGCAGTTCTCAGTAGGCAGTTCTCAGTAGGCAGTTCTCAGTAGG
>JAUILF010000468.1 GCA_030433135.1 Bacteroidia bacterium
CCTGAAGGAACGATGGCGGATCCGGTGGGACCTTGTTCAGGTGTGACCAGGCACTCGATGGTAGGAACTCCACGCGAATCAAAAACAGTATGGGCTTCAATTTTCTTTATATTCATAGTCGGTCAGCTCTTTCTGCAGATTATTAATTAGGGTAGGGAAATCGATAGTAGGGTGTTTTGGTAAATAACGGTGCACAAACTCCCGGATAAAATCACGATCTCGCTCCTCAAGATACTCCACGGGTGATTTGCCATCCACCCTGGCCAACATCAGCATCAACAAGAGCCTGACCACTCTAAGCTCCAGGTCATGATCCCCCTCTGGCACGTAAGGAAAATATAGTTTCCAGGCAGCAAGAGGTAGCTGAAAGTGCTTTTTGTTCTCAAAATGGAGAATACTCTTGAGTACGAGATGATTAAGGAAAAAAGCTATATCAAATGCCGGGTCTCCGTAACAAGCCACCTCATGATCCAACAACACTGTTCTCTCCTTGCTTACGAGGATGTTTTTCGGACTAAAGTCCCCATGCACCATAGCCCTTCTGGTTTCCCCAAGTCGGACAACCTCCCGATCAAAAAACACTTTCAACACCGGATTTCTTTGCCCCGTTGTTACCAGGTAAGGCTCAATTCGCAACTCATAGAAAAGCTCGTGATTGGCAAATTGGTTGGCTAAATCGTCATTATCTTTTGAGCGTACATAAATCTGAGAAAGCATCAGGGAAGCCCTCTTTACATAGGACATGTTAAAATCGCCCGCAAGAAGTTGGTCCTTCCAATTTTGCAGTGGTGGTCCCAGATATTCCATGACAAAAAAGGGAACCTGACGGTCTGCATATAAAATCTTCGCCACGGTACCGGGACTTGACTCAGATACCCAATGAATAAAGTCCTGCTCAGCTAGATTTCGACTCACATCCGCCTTCCACTCATCTTCCACTTTGAGCTGCGGCAAAGCTTGCTTCACCACAAATTTTTTACTCCCCGTCTTCAATAACCAAATATCAGATGAAACTCCTCCAGTCAATGGTTCGTAGGAATATAAACCATCATCGGTCAGGTCCAGACTTTGCAAGTGAGTGTAAAGGTTGTCCCAGTCAATCATTCATCAAATTCAATCTTCTCTCAAAGATAGAATCATAAAGAAGAAATCTCGCCCTGAATGAATTTATCCACCGTTAAAACCTCACCAACTCCGGCTGCCACAACTTGTCCATAAATGCTCTCATTATCTCCATTTACGGAATCCATGATCTCCTGGGGTAAGACTCTAGCGGACATCTGAAATCTTTTGGTGTGTTGAAGAATGGGATCTGCAGGGTCATGTAAATTCACAGCAGTTACATACTTCTTCTGCAAAGCAGGGTTTGAAGACGTAAATAACCTTGCATATTCAGAGGCAGATTTAGTATAGCTTACCCTGTAGTCAACCATTCTTTTCAACCACCCCGATGCATCGTCGAGATCAGCAATAAAAGTGTGAATGCGTTCAGCAGATCGAGGTCCAAGTTCCCTGATCATCTGTTCCATATTTTCAGCATTTGGGAAATCGCTGGTGCCCGTCAACGCTGTTAACAGGTAGGCATTTTGAACGGCCAACATTTGGTCTTGATCTTCAGAGAACTGTTGGTATACCGCTAACATCTTCTCTTGCAGTATTCGGTAAACGAGTGCACCAAAGATCAGGGCCAACCTAGACTGAGACTTAGCATTCTCCCTTGTCTTCAGCAGATTAGTGACCACATGCTCCAGCTCGACATTTCGGCGAATACCAAAATTGGCCATACAAGCCTTATTGCCAGGCAACCGGAGTGATAAATCTTGCGTGACGGCAATCCTGGTCAGATTATCGATCTCAGGCATGCAAAATACCAGGCTACACACATCGGTTATTACAGCGACCGGTAAAACACCTTTCACTCTCAGCAAAGAACTACTATCAGGTATTTTTTCCTGAATAATCATGGACCATGGAAGGTGTACACCAATGCTACCCAAAGTCATATCGTGCATAAATTTTCTTCTGGAAGTCATATCCCCTGGTTTAAGCATATCGTTTATCAAGCACCGTTTTCAGTGCATTTTTACTGATCGAATCCTCCCAAAACTTACCGAGCGCGGACCAATAGTCATAATTGAGCCTTAATGACCGGGCATAATGACTTTGAGTGACTGCGTCATTCAGCGCCTCATCCAGATCCACTTCTGATGATTCACCGTGTTGAATAGCTCGGGTATATCGTATCAAAGGATCATTGGGGTCATAAAAATTAAGCCTGTGATCAAAGGCTGTCATCATATAGGGATCCGGATTTTCAAAAGCCTGCTCATATTTCGGCAGGTTTTCGCCATAGTACTGCGACCGGGAGTCATGCAGAGTGAGGAAATCTGCTAACTCACCATCCGGGACCGATGTTTTGTTAAACTGTTGCAGTTCCAAAATATCACGCATATAATGATTGACATAAAGCCATTCAAATTGTCGCATATCAAACCCAGCTGAGGCAGGATTAGTGTGCATTCCCTCCGAGAGTGTAGCTTCTGAAATCACCTCATTTTCAGATTCGGACGAGCGTTTTCCTTTTTCATATACATAGTTGACAACCACGGCATCATAATACAATTTGAGGTCCTGACCTGTGTAAAAGGGGTTGTTCTCTTCATCAATCCGATCTGCCAGGAAGTTTAGCTGAGCGTCGGCTGCCCGGTGCGAAATCCATCCCAGGGATCCACTGATATGCCCTAAGGCCGCATCAGAAGCAGCAGACCCACGATACTTTTCAACAATAGGTACTGCAAAAACGGCGTTTCCGCGAGTTCCACAACTAACCAGACCATATTCATAATATTGACTGAGCGCTTTCGAAAAAACAGAGGGAAACCGATCCTTATTTTGTAGAAGGATTCGGGTACAATCCTCAAATACAGCAACATGGGTAATGTGTTCAGACATGCCTGAATATTGTTTTGGAATAAACCCGGACTATGCATTAGGCCTTTCTATTACGAGCCAAATATGCCGCAAATACGGGCACATAAGCACTTTTTGATTCTCACCATAATGGTCAACTATGGCCAACTCACCCGCTTTCGCGGTTCACTCACTTCGAGCACTGTCGTACTCGACTCTGCGAGATCGTTCATTCATGAGTCAAAAAGCACTTGGAGCCCCCGTCTTTATTGCCTATTTGACTCTCATAACGAAATCCCAATGAATAATCCGGGTTAAAAGTAACTCGTAGTGCTATAAGTTACTTAAATCTTTACCCCAAGTGTCACATAATAATTCCTACCCTGTGAAGGAATTATTCCAGGACCCGGATAACCGGTAGCTCTCCGGGTAAAATATTTGGCATTCATCAGGTTGTTGATACCAAATTCCAGTTCCAGCATTTTGAACTGGTATCGGGTTGATAAATCCACCACCTGGTAAGAAGGGATGATGCCTTCGATGGCAGAGGGAGTCCAGGTTGCGTTTGAAGCATCCGAAAAGTGGCTTGCAGTATAGCTATACTGAATGCTTAAGAAAGCAGATCTCCAGCTGGCTTGCAAACCACCTCTGAAGAGGAAGGGCGGAACCAGTTCTACTTTATTTCCATCCAGGGCATTTAGCTCTTCTGCCTCATAGGTTGCTCGGGTAAAAGAAATATTGGAATATACAGAAATGTCCCATTCGGATTGCGGGGCCAGCCAGTCCATTAGTCTGTATTGCAAGAGTGATTCGATGCCGTATATTTTGGCATCGGCAATGTTGGTTCTAAAGCGGATAACACGTTCAACCAGGCCGTTAAAGACGGGATTTGGTTCCTTTTTGAGGATGGTCCCGATGCGGTCATTATAAGATAAATGGTATATACTGATATCAAAATCAAAGTGTGCACCTGCGCGTCCTCGTATTCCCAGGTCGGCATTGTAACCGCTTTCGTCTTTCAGGTTTTCATCAACTTTCAGACTGCCAACATTAACACGTATATCGTTAAAATTAATGGCCCGGTAATTCTGGGAAAAATTGGCATATAATTCCAGGTTTTTGCCCGGCTTGTAACTTGTACCCAGCCCAAAAAAGATAAAGGAGCGCTTATTGGAATTGGTTTCTTCGATTCGTTCATCCAATATAATGTTGCCGGATAAATCTTTGTTGATTACCCGG
>JAUILF010000469.1 GCA_030433135.1 Bacteroidia bacterium
GGAAGAACCAGCTCCCAAGACCGCGAGTATTGTTTGGGACCAGGACTTTAAATGGAAGGATAAAGCCTGGATGAAAAAAAGGAAGAAGCGCAACAGCCTGGATGCTCCCTTTGCCATCTACGAAGTACATCCTGCATCCTGGAAAATGCACCCCGATGGCCGGCTTTATAGTTATGACGACCTGGTGGAGCATTTGGTGCCATACCTGGTGGAGATGGGATTTACCCATGTTGAATTTATGCCGGTGATGGAACATCCTTTTGGAGGATCCTGGGGGTACCAGGTCAATGGTTTTTTTGCTCCTACCAGCCGCCAGGGAGAACCCGAGGGCCTAAAGCGACTGATCAACGCCCTGCATCAAAATGACATTGGTGTCATACTGGATTGGGTGCCATCACATTTCCCATCCGATGGACATGGACTGGCTACCTTTGATGGATCCTGTGTTTACGAACATCCAAATCCCCAAAAAGGGTATCACCCGGACTGGAAGAGCCACATTTTCAACTACGAGCAACCGGAGGTACGGGCCTTCCTGATTTCAAGTGCTATGTTCTGGCTCGATCACTTTCACATTGATGGCTTACGTGTTGATGCGGTCGCCTCAATTCTCCACCTGGACTATTCTCGCGAAGAAGGTGAATGGACCCCCAACCAATATGGTGGAAACTACTACCTCGAAGCTATCGACTTCGTGAAGGATTTCAACCAGGCAGTCTATAGTAATTACCCGGATACACAAACCATCGCCGAGGAATCCACGGCCTTCCCCATGGTAACTCATCCTGTCCACCTGGGTGGCCTGGGATTTGGCATGAAATGGATGATGGGCTGGATGAATGATACCCTGGAGTACTTTAAGGTCGACCCATTTTTCCGCCGATATGAGCAAGGCAAGCTTACGTTCAGTATGGTATATGCCTATTCCGAAAACTATGTATTACCCTTGTCACACGACGAGGTGGTGCACGGTAAATCACCGATGATTTATAAAATGCCTGGTGACGAATGGCAGAAATTTGCCAACCTGCGCCTCCTCTATGGCTATATGTACACACACCCGGGAAACAAACTTCTGTTCATGGGTGATGAATTTGGCCAGACCAACGAATGGAACTATAAGGAAGAACTTCCCTGGTTCCTACTCCAATACGATTTCCACGCTTCCGTCAAAAAGCTGGTTCATGACCTCAACGCGTTATTTACCTCTGAAAAGGCACTTTACGAAAACCAGTATAGCCCCGAAGGGTTTGAATGGATTGACACCATGAACGAAGAGCAATCCATCCTGATCTACCTGCGCAGAGGCAAAAAGACCAAAGAACAAATCCTGGTCATTTGCAATTTCACCCCTGAGACCCGTGACAAATATCGCCTGGGAGTTCCGGAAAAAGGAAAATGGAAAATCCTTCTCAATACAGACCACAAACAGTACCATGGCTCCAATTATCTCAAGGGTAAGACCTTCAAGACTTCCAACAAGGAATGCCATGGTCGCAAACAATCCCTGGTACTCAATATTCCACCACTAGCCATGGTGGCTCTTAAGTGGGTTGGCTAGTTGGCTAGTTGGCCGGTTAGCTTGTTGGCTGGTTAGCTCGTTGGCTGGTTAGCTCGTTGGCCGGTTAGCCCATTGGCTGGTTAGCTTGTTGGCTGGTTGGCTTTAGGAGATCCTATTTGATTTTAGCCATCTACAGAGAAACCTTCAACCCTAAACCTTAAACCGTATTAAACGACTACCACTGAGTTTTCTTCCAGGCTTACTCCGGTAGGCACATATTTGTCAGCAGCATCGTCATTTTCCCAGGTGGTTCCATCCAGGCAATACCTGAATTCGTAGGCTTTGCCCGTTTCCAGGTCGACCGTGGTGGTAAAAGTGCCGTTCTTCAACTTTTTCATGGAAGCTTTCTTGGGATTCCACTTATTGAAATCACCCACCAGGACCGCTTTTTTGGCAGCTTTGGCAGATTCGGATTCAAGGCGAAAAGTGACTTTACAAACGGGCTTTGACTTGAGAAATTTTTTAGTCAGGCTCATGATAAATGTATTGTTTTCAAGTTATGTAATGAGGCTGTGGGTACATTTTTTCGGGCGCAAATGTAAAGAAAATAGCTTTGGCATCTACAGTCCTACAATGTTACCCGGTACTTTGTTATCACCAAACAAAGCCTTGCAAAGTTAACCCTTTACATATCAACAATATAGACACCCCATAAAACTCATATGATTTTTGCATTAAGTCAAGGTTAACCTCTTGAAAAAGTCATGGAATAATAACTTTGATATGACCGAAGCACTTCATATCCAATGCAAAGGAATATCCTCTATTCACTTTAATATTTTTGTGGCAGAGTGAAATACAAAGACCTTTAACCACGTAAAAATCCAATTCACTATCTTGGAAATAAAGACAGGAAGAATGTCAAAACTTCACCTTCATGCCCTAATGGTCTTGATCCTATTCATGGGTGTTGATCTTTCTGCCCAGAAAGAGCTATTGATGGTAGAAGATCGAAGTTTTCGCCATCCCGGACTCTACCAGAATCAGGAAGACCTTGCCCATATGCGCAAAATGATAAAGGATCAGATAGAACCATTTTTTTCGGCATTCAAGAGATTAAGCGAACAAGCAGATCTTGACTTTGACCCTCAACCGGTATCACATGTGGTCAGAGGATCGTATGGACGTGGGTCAATCGGGGGTGATGAGTTCAGAGCCAGTGCAAGGGCTTCGTATCAACATGCCCTGATGTGGGAACTCACTGGTGATAAAACTTACGCCAATAAAGCTATTGAGATCATCAACGCATGGACACCTGTCATTTGGGACTTTGACGGTAATGATGCCAAAGTAATTATAGGTTGGGCCATACACGAGTTTTGCAATGCAGCAGAATTGCTGAGGTATTCGGATTCGGGCTGGGAAGCTGATGACATAGCCTCTTTCGAAAAAACACTACTGACCATCTATTATCCCGTGATTGAACACTTCTTTCCGGAAGCCAATGGCAATTGGGACGGTGCTATCATCAACTCAATGATGAGCATTGGTGTCTTCTGTGACCGGAAGGATATCTACAACCGGGCGGTTAGTCATTATCTGAGAGGTCCTGTCAACGGAGGATTTACCAGGTACTTTTACCCCAACGGGCAATGCCAGGAAAACACCCGCGATCAGATCCACACCCAAATGGGTCTGGATTATTTTGCCAAGGCCTGCCAGATAGCCTGGACCCAGGGTTCTGATCTCTATGAATTGGCCAATAACCGGCTGGCACTGGCTTTTGAATTCACCAGCAAATATATGGCAGGTCATGAGGTCAATGCCTACGGCACAATATCGGAAAAAGCCCGTGATCGCTACCGTGACAATTTTCACGCTCCCTTTTATCATTATACCAGGGTAAAGGGATTGTCTATGCCCTATACTTCCATCTCCGTAGACAGCACCCTGGCAAAATCAACCGTAGAATTCCTGAGTGCTATCCGTGCTCCCATAGAAACCGTGAATCCTGTGTCTGAAGAGCCTCAACCGTACCCCATGGTTGGTTTCAGAGGAGCTAAATTCGAGTCGACCACCAACCCTCCATCCGATGCTATAAGGGTCCGGCCGGGAGATTCTATACAGGCGGCCATTGATCTGGCTTCCATCAATGGTAAATGGGTGGTATTGGAAGAAGGTGTCCATCACATTTCCTCATCGCGGCATTTGGAAAATAAGCCATTACGAAATTACCCTGCGGGATCAATTAGGGCTATACAAACGTCGCTCCACCATCAAACCTCTCGTTGAAACAAGCTTTACAGTTAAGCCTCCCAATTATCTACATAATCCACTCCCCCTTTTCAGTTCTATGCAACGCGAAGGTGAACAGCAGCAAGCATCCAATTTTCCACAGGGTGACCCGTTGGAACTTAAAGCTTATCACCCCTCTGATGGGCTCAAGAAGATTGCTTGGAAAATATACGCCCGAAGCGGCGAGCTTGTTTCTCGGCATCCTGAACCATCAATGACTCCCGAAGGGCCTGTCTGCCGTCCCTGTAGGACTGCTGATATCCCTGTCTGTCCCCCTTTCCGGGTGCTGAATTTTCAGCATCTCTGAAGGGACCGTAGAAAGAGGAGGCAAATTTTGTGGAGTAGC
>JAUILF010000053.1 GCA_030433135.1 Bacteroidia bacterium
TTGAAGACAAATGAAAGGGCAGGGGAGAACAGGTAATCAAAGTTCTCGTTTTTATCCATGCGCAAGGTGCCGGTAAACCGGTACTTTCCGTCTTGCAGGCTTTTTTCAATACCTCCGTATATTCCAAACTCTGAGTTGGTAATCTTTACGTCAGCCGTATCATAGAAAATGGACCCTTCTGAGTTGGGCATATATTTTCGGTAATTGCCACCGACGACAATTTTGTCTGTAAAGGCCGGGTTGAAGGTGTATTCTCCCTGTACGTGAGCAAGAGCAGATTTATCGGTAAACAGGGTCCCACCATCGACTCGTTTCCGGCTTCTGATCCGATCAAAAAGTTGCTGAAACCGTTCCGTTCCCGGCTCATAAAAGTCAACACTTTCCGATGGATTCCCCTGTTGGTTAGCGATAATTTCAGTAGCGCTATGCCATTGGGCTAGCAGATCCTGGTTGTTAGCAATCCAGGCATTGGCTGCTTCATTGTCAAAATCAAGTGAGACACTACCATCAGGGTTGACAATAACCTCAAGTTCCGGATAGCCAAGCTCAATCATCTCATTACTGTATTGTTCCCGAAAGTAAGCCTCATAATCAGCTGCCCATACTCCAATGGATTTGGCACTGTCGAGCAGAACAAGTGATGTGAAATAAGGGTCGTAGGATTCACCTGCATCCTCATGCGTCACATAAGCTCGCACGAAATATTGATCAGGTTTTCTCAATTCAAGGCGATGCTGATAAAACTGAATGCCTTTGAGACTGAATCGATTATCACCCTGGTATACCGTGGTGCCGTTGGCATAGCTGGAAGCGACAATGAGTTCGGGGGAGTCCAGATCAAGATCAGGATTTAGACGAAAGTGTAGGGCCAGTCCGGCTTTTAGGTTTTGGGTTCCATAGTCTACCACATCTTTTTCCTCATAGCCCGTCCGATACCAGGTGCCTAAACCGGGATAAATCCAGGGCTCGAAAGTAGAAAAGTCCGTAGCCGGAGAATATTCATCACCATAGATATTGACAGCGTCGTAGCGACCTGGATTATCTGCTGGGACCATGCTGTCGTCAATTGGGTCGTAATTATCTGCTTCCCAGTCATTTGCTTTTAAAAAAGAAAAATTTACTTTATAGGCAAACCAATCCTTTCCGTCTTTGTTGGCAATGGCATCTGCCCACCTAAACCCTGTTTCCAGCAGGCTGCGTTCACCTCCTTTGATCATGGCGGACAAACCTCTCTGGTAGAAAGGGTTTTTGGTTTCCATGCTAATGACTCCATTGAAGGCTGATGGGCCATAAAAGGCCGAGCTTGCACCTACCACGAGATCAACTTTCACGACGTCCAGCTCAGATGCCCCGAGAAAATTCCCCAGAGAAAAATTTAGACCAGGAGACTGGTTATCAACTCCATCAATCAATTGGAGGGATCTCACCGGGCTGGTACTGTTAAATCCCCTGGTATTTATCACCTTAAATGCCAGACTGGCTGCTGTAAGATCAACTCCTTTGAGTGAACCGAGGCCATCGTAGAAGTTATCGGATGGTGTTTCACGGATGGCCAGGATATCCATGGACTCGACAGTGAGTGGGGCAGCTTTTTGTCTTTCCGAAATTCGTTGGCCGGTGACTTCCGTTACTGCGAGGGTAATACCTTCCTCACTGGACAAAGGGATTACAAGGTCACTGGCAGTCTCGTTTACTACGATCGAAGTATCCATATATCCCAGGTACGAGATTCGCAAAGTACCGGGTATGGACTCCAGGGAAAGTTCGAAGAAGCCATCAAAGTCAGTGACCGTTCCGTGATTGGTTCCTTCAACCAGAATACTGGCACCGATAAGCCCCTCATCGGTCAATGCGTCGATTACTTTACCCTTCACAGTAGCTTGCCCCATGCAAAAGCTGTATGTGGTCCAGCAAAGAAGCATACAAAATCCCCATCTCACGATTATCTCCAAATCGTCTGAGCATATTTAAACTAGCAATAATAAGTAGGGGCTTGGCAGTATCCCTAAGTGCTTGGACAGGCAAACAACAGTGTTTCCCCGTCAAAACATTAGGAACAATATACATTTTAAATCAATATTGATGGGATTTTAACTGAACGTATGAACAAATTACCATACAAGATATTGAGTAGGTTGAACGTAAGTACTAATGTGCTGATGCCGGAGGCTAAATTTGTACATTTGAGAGCTAACTGAAACGTGAAAATGGAGACAATTCTGAATAGCATAGAAATCAAGCAAAATCTTGATGATCAAACCAGTAGTATAGCAAGTAAGCTGAAGGAGGGGAAGCGTATTGATGACCGGGATTGTTTGTACCTGTATGAAAAGGTTGATTTACCGGTACTGGGTGTCCTGGCCAATATGGTCAGGGAAAAAAAGCACCAGGATCGCACGTACTTCAATAGAAATTTTCATGTAGAGCCTACCAATGTTTGCATATATACCTGCACTTTTTGTTCCTATTCGCGCTTGATCAAGAAACGAGATGAGGGCTGGGAGTATTCGCTGGAGGACATTATGAATATTGTACGATCTTATGATGATAAGCCTGTGACAGAGGTCCATATTGTTGGCGGGGTGTTACCACAGTACGATATGGACTTCTATTGCGACTTGTTTAGACAGATCAGGGATCATCGTCCGGATTTACACATCAAAGCACTTACCCCTGTTGAATACCACTACATCTTTAAGAAGGCCAGGATTAGCTACGAAGAAGGTATGCAAAGTATGTTGGAAGCGGGCCTGGATTCCATGCCGGGCGGAGGCGCCGAGATTTTTCATCCGGGTATTCGGTCGAAGATAGCCGGAGATAAATGCAATGCAGAGCAGTGGCTGGATATCCACCGGATCTGGCATAAATTGGGAAAGCGATCCAACGCAACGATGTTATATGGACATATTGAGTCGTATGAACATCGCGTGGATCATATGAATAGACTAAGAGCACTTCAAGATGAGACGGGCGGATTTCAAACTTTTATTCCCTTAAAATACAGGAGCAAAGACAATGAGCTATCTCACCTGGGCGAAGTATCCATACTAGAAGATTTGAGGAATTATGCTGTAAGCAGGTTGTATCTGGATAATTTTGACCACATTAAAGCCTATTGGCCAATGATAGGAAGAAGTACAGCTCAACTTTCGCTTTCTTTTGGGGTGAATGATATAGATGGAACCATCGACGACACCACTAAGATATACAGTATGGCCGGGTCGGAAGAGCAACATCCCGCCATGAGTACGGCCCAGTTGGTTAACCTGATAAAAGAAAGTGGTCGACAGCCTCTTGAGAGGGATACCTTGTACAAGATCATCCAGGATTACACCGACATTGATCTCAGTGATGATGATATAAGAGGGTATGTTGAACTGCCCGTTGTTAACTGAAGGTGAGTTCAGGTTTTCGGCAATTTCAGGTCGATAATTTTTCCTTTTCTTTACAAACTCATAACGGTCAAAATGGTGGCCGGTTAATTAGTGACCTCTCATCCCAACCTTTTAGGGTGCGGTCTGTTACAAACAAATAATATGCATGAATTGATCAGGGTGTCGGCCGTTTCTTATCTCAACACGAGGCCATATCTGGCAGGATTTGATACTCAATCTGATGATTCCAGGTATATGGTTACAGTGGACACCCCATCGGTATGTGCCGACAAGTTGTTCAAGCAGCATGCCGACCTGGGGCTGGTACCAGTGGCAGCCATTTCCAGTCTGAGAAATTATCGGGAGATTACGGATTACGGGATTGGATGTGATGGTGCCGTTGAGAGCGTGATTATTGCGGGACAACAACCCATTGAAGACCTCCGTCAATTAAAACTGGATTATCAGTCGCAGACTTCCAATCAACTGGCGACGATCTTGATCCGGGACTATTTTGAGTCGGACCTGGAAATCGTTTCTTCCTCCGTTGGATATGAGGATGAACTTGATCACGAAGTAGGAGGAGTGATTATCGGTGACCGGGCGCTGAGACTTAAGCGAAAATTTAAGTTCGTCTATGATCTGGGACTATGTTGGAAGGAGCTGACCGGGTTGCCTTTTGTTTTTGCCAGGTGGATGGGATCGCCCCGAATCTTGCCCGTTGATGAGAAGCATCTGGAGCAGTTGTTTGAGAAAGGAATGCAGATGCGGCCTGAATTGTCGGGTCGACTTGCGGATGACTATTCGGAAATCGATGTCGAACACTACCTGACCGGAAACATCCAATATGATTTGAGTGATCATGCTTACAGGCAGGGGCAGGATTTGTTTTTGGAAAAGATATCTGCTTCAGAGTTAACCGTTTGAACAAAAAAGCAAAGAAAATCATGAAGAGAGTGAAGACCCTCGGTGACTTAAAGTCCTCGGGCTATATCAGCAAGGGAATCAAACAGGAATTAAGGGATAATCTCGTCAAAAGACTCAAGGGGAAGGAAGAGATTTTTCCGGGGATTATCGGCTTTCAGAAAACAGTACTTCCTGATGTTGAACGTGCTATCTTGTCTCGACACAACATCTTGCTCCTCGGTTTGCGCGGACAGGCAAAAACCAGGTTAGCTCGGCTACTAACTCAATTGCTGGACGAATATATCCCAATAGTAGCAGGAAGTGAACTCAATGATGATCCGCTTAATCCCATATCGCGTTTTGCTCAGGACCAGATAGCCGAAAAGGGAGATGAAACTCCTATCGAATGGGTACATCGTGATCAGCGCTATGTTGAAAAGCTGGCAACTCCGGATGTAAGTGTAGCTGATTTGATTGGTGATGTTGACCCCATTAAGGCTGCAACCTTGAAATTGCCCTATTCAGACCAACGGGTAATTCACTACGGGCTAATACCACGGGCTCATCGTTGTATTTTTGTAATCAATGAGCTGCCTGACTTGCAGGCTAGGATACAGGTTTCTCTCTTCAATATTTTACAGGAAGGCGATATTCAGATAAGGGGTTTTAAGCTTCGATTGCCATTGGATGTACAGTTTGTTTTTACAGCCAATCCGGAAGACTATACCAATCGCGGAAGTATTATCACTCCCTTGAAAGACCGTATTGAAAGCCAGGTACTAACCCATTATCCAGAGTCTATTGAAGATGCCAGGAAGATTACTGTGCAGGAGGCTAAGTTGGATGAAGCACAGCATCAGGTTGAGGTGCCGGATCTGCTATATAATATTCTTGAACGCATTTCATTCAGTGCCAGGGAATCAGAGCTTATTGACGAGAAAAGTGGAGTATCTGCAAGACTCAGCATTTCAGGGCTGGAAAACCTGGTTAGTTCGGCTGAAAGAAGGATGCTGTTAAACGGGGAAAGTGATACAATAGCGAGGATAGCTGATTTCTGGGGTGTGATACCATCCATTACCGGTAAGGTGGAATTGTTATATGAAGGTGAGCAGGAGGGACCCTACCTGGTAGCAATCAGTCTGATGGGTGAGGCGATTCGTCAGGAGTTTCTGACCTCTTTTCCCAATCCCGACAAATTCCTGAAGGAAACCGATGTGGACATCTTTGAAGATGTTAAAAACTGGTTTGGTGATGGCAACACGATTGAAATTCTCAATGACGAGTCCGATGACAGTTACAGGCAAAAACTTGAATCGGTACCCGGGCTCACTTCCCTGGCTTCCAAGATAACCAAGGAGTCAAATGCCAAATGGGCGGCACATGAGCTGATTCTTCATGCGCTTGCCGAATTTAATATTATCACCAAGGAACTGGTAGATAGCAAACTGAGATTTAGAGATATGTTGGCAGACATGCTCGGTGATCTTGATGATTAACCCAATGGCCGGTTTATGACAGTATTAAGAATTCACCCTGAGAATCCCGCCAGGCGGAAACTTCAAATGGTGGTAGATGCTCTCCAAAAGGGTGAACTGGTTTCATATCCGACAGATTCGCTTTATGCGGTTGGTTGTGATCCTGCCAATAAAAAGGCCGTCCTCAATCTCTGCCGACTCAAGCAAATTGATCCCCGCAAGGCTAATCTTACTTTTCTTTGCCAGGACTTGGCTCAGTGTGCACCATTGGTGCGACAGCTTGATCGTAATGTCTTCAGAGTTATTCGTAGAAATGTCCCGGGCCCCTTTACCTTTATTTTGCCAGCCAGTAAGGAGGCCAGCCATTTTTTTCAAAACAGGAAGAAGACCATCGGGATCAGAATACCTGATCATGTTTTCGTGCAGGAACTACTGTCAGCATTTGGACATCCAATACTGACTACTTCATTGGTGCAAGAGGATGAACTCTACGATAAGAACTTCGAGACACTTCACGATGAGTTTAAACACCTCATTTCAGTGATGGTGGATGATGAACAACCTCTGGGTCTGCCATCTGCGATCGTAAGTTATGAGCCGGAGAACCTGCTCATTTTACGTGATGGACCCATTGCCTTAAAGCAATAAAGCAGCTATCCGTTAATCGGATTCACACGACCTTGATCAAGGCCGTGTAAATGTCCGTTTAATCTTTGAATTTAAACCCAGGTTACCCTGAAGAGATAATTTGTTGAATTGTTCTTCAACGAAGGATTTGATCAGTCTTTTGGGTTCGTTCTCTTCCCCTAGTCTTAAGGGGTCCAAGAACTGATTGTCTGTTGTCATGATTATGCATTTGTTGTAAGGTATATTAGAAACGTATGAAAGGGTCACAATGTTTCTCGGTATGCCGTGGATTTTTGAGAATTTAACAAATTATACATATTAATATAACTTAAACCCTAATGTTTTGATTATCAATAGTCTACAGGTAGTAACATTTTAGTTGTAAGTCGACACCCAGGTTATAGCGAATTTAATTTGTTAAGAGAGGATATTTTTGGTGAGAAAGAAAGTAAGTTGTATATTACACGAAACAATTTAAGGCAACTGTTTTCATAGTTTATTAATTTTTTAGGGTGTATTGAGCGTTTGATGTCAAAATCAAACGCTCATTCCTTTTTTAGGGGAGTTGTTTACCATAAACCATTGATAATCATATGGAAACACCAGAATTCCATGGTCCGGCAGTAGATCGTGAGTATTTATGGGTAATACCCTTTTGTCACCATGCCACCCGAGTGCACTAGCGAATCAGCGCAACTTCACCTCTTACCATTTGTAGTGTACCGTCCAGAAGTTCAAGCACGGCTGAGTAAGCATAGACATCGGCCGGTGATTCCTTGCCATTGTGATATCCATCCCAGCCATCTTCGTCAGTTCCTTCATAGACCAGCTGTCCCCATCGATTAAAGACCTTGAGCTCTGCCAGTCTGATGTTTCCAAAGATCAGGACCTTAAAATTGTCGTTGAGATCATCACCAGTAGGAGTGAAGGCACTGGGAATTTCATACTTGGGCGGAGTACCCGTAATATTGCCGGTTCCCATAGACATACACCCATCAGGTGATATCACTGTAACCTTAAACTCATTATCGCCTTCTGAAGGTACGGTAGTCATGATGACAGGGCCGGTAGGAGCAATATCTGCTCCGTTAGCCATCCAGGTAAAGTCACCGGTAGAACTCACATCGGGAGTAGTGCTTGCAACGACCTCGATGGTGGAGCCAACTTCTATTTCTCCCATTGGGTCCGTGCTAACAAAGACATTGGGTACGGTAAATGTCTGGAGGTTTATTGATCCGATGCCGGTACAACCATCTGGTTTAGTACCATTTACCTGGTAGTTCGTGGGACCTCCAGGCACTGCTATCGGGCTATCACAATTTGTGCATTCCAGACCATCACCAGTCCAGACCAGGTTTTCGTATTCTGCAGCCTCCAATGCAAATAGTTGCACCGGTGATCCCGGGCAAACTACGGTATCGGGTCCGACATTGATAAAGTCCGGAGGAAAGATATTAACATTAACTGATCCCGATGCCGGGCAGCCCATGCTCATGCCTGTCATGGTGTAAGTCATGCTGGTTTCTGTACGAATGGTGGGGTCGGGACAGTCGGTACAACTCAGTCCTTCTTCCGGGCTCCACATGATTTCATCAAAGTCATCCGCATTCAGCAACTCCACTGTTACCGGATTGTTAGGACAAACTGTTGTATCCGTTACCGATAAGTTAACCGGTGGATTAATCACATTTAGTAGCACACTATCCGTCCTCATACAGGCATTGTTGGTAGTCATCAACCTAAAGTAGGAAGTATCCTCCGTTGATAATACAAAGCTCTTAAGTGTATCGCCTCTGATAGCTGTGCCTGCATCAAAAGTCCACATATATTCTATGTCAGGAAAATCACCAGGAAACAGATATCGGGGAAAAATGGTCACGATTTCACCGGGACAGTAGCTTTCTTTATCAGGAACTACGGTAAGTGGAAGCTCAGGTATAGAATCAACCCGCACAACCACAGAATCCATAATGGAACAGGCACTGTTGGTAAATGAAAGGTAGTAGGTCCGGGTTACATCGGTATTCACCTGGATTGCCTGGTCACTTAGTACGGTGAGTGTAGAATCCATAGGTGACCATTGATAGTCACCTGCCGGATCACCAACTACATCAACAGTTACGGTGGCTGTTTCTCCCAGACAAATGTAGCTGGTGTCACCTCCATTAAAAGTGATACCAGCCGACAGCGAGATGTCGACCTCATCCTGTGCATTACAATCTCCGTAACTGGCCAAAACCATCACGGAAAGTTCTTCGTCAGCCGTAAAAGATAATTCGGGGGCAACGATGGTATCATCTCCATAGATCCAGGCATATTCACCAGCTATCACGGTGCTGAGGGTAACGGAGTCACCCTGACATACCTCTACAGTTGATGGTTCGATGTTTACCTCAATTTCGTCCAGAATGAGAATGGTGTAAGTAGTCAGCACAGTACCACTTTGGTCCGAAACGGTGATTTCAATGGTCTCCCGGTCTTCCATCTCCATATCACTGATTACCGAAATGGGGAAGGCCAATTGTGCAGTATTCTCACCAAAAGCCAACATGTCTGGTACTTCGGTGTCATAATCTATGCCCAATTCCGCACTACCTGCAATAGAAACATTATAGATCCATTCTGAGGGTTGGGGGTCAATCGTAAATACGATCGAATCGACATAATCTCCACAGTTTTCTACCAGGAAGCTCCCGGTGCCGGCACCTTCCAGACTGCTCTCGATGGGGGGATAATTGGATTGGGCAATTAAATAACTCTGAAGTCCGACAAGGAGTAGGATCAATATTTTTTTCATAAGTGCTGCATGCTTCGAATCAAAAATACATACAAAATTTTGATCAACTAAATATTCTTTGCATTCAATGTGTTAAACGAATTTGACCCCGGTTAGTCTTTGCTGGATGAACATTTTTTGATCATTTCTCCCACATCCTGCTCAGAAATCCTGTCAAGGTCCGGATGCCATTCGTAAACAATGTAGTTATATAAGTTGGCAATCTCAGCTTCGGTTAGTTCGGGAATGCCTTCCATCGGAATATCAAACTTGACATCATTGACTACAATGGTGTCACTTAGACCATCTCTCACTATGCAGGCAAAGGAGGAGGCAAATGTCTCAGCAAATTCTTTTGTTGTCAGGGCAGGGTAGAGGTTCTGCAATCCATTTCCATCTGACATGTGACAGTTTGAGCAATGAAATTCGTAAAGTCTTTCACCCTGACGGAATGGATTGTCCTGGCATGCGTACAACAGAGCCATCAGTGCCAACCATTGAAAGGGTCTAACCCTCATTAAGCAGGGTCTTGATATCTTCGGCAAACCCATCTACTGAATCCGCATCGGTACCGTTGCAGTGAGCCCTGACGTGGCCATTGCCATCTACCAGGATCAACCGACCACTGTGGTCAAATCCTCCAGGAGCATTCTCATCTTCGAAAGCAATGTTAAAAAAATCATTGGCGGTCTTATCTACCTGGCCCTTTTCGAGCTGTACCAGATGCCACTGGTCACTTTCAATACCGATTTTCTCAGCATACCTCTTCAGGACCGGAATGGAATCTTTGCGATAATCGATAGACATGGAGAGAAACTGCAATTTGGCCGGATCCTCAAACTGATCTTGTAGCCTTAACATCTGTTGCTTTACTTTGGGGCAGATAGTTGGACAACTGGTGAAGAAAAAATCAGTGACATATGCCTTCCCCGCCAGAGTCTTATTGCTTACGGTATTACTATCCTGATCCAGAAATTCAAAAGATGGTATAGTATAATACACGGTATCATCTTCCGTGATCTCTTTTTCACCGAGGTAAGGAAGTGACTGAGATCCCTGCTGACAGGCAGACATCAAACAGGTGGAGGCCAGAAACGCCAGGATGTAGTGATATACTTTACTCACCGGATATGGGGTTTTCGTTCAGGTAGGTCTTTGCAGAGGCAATGCTGCTTAACATGAGCTCCTTCATAGAAAGAGCAGAAGATTTTTCCATCAGAAGAAATCTTTCGTGATCTGTTTCGGGTACAGAATCCAGTTTTGAAAAATCATGCATCCAGGACCACATGGCATCTTCGGCGCGATTGAGGTTTCCCAATACCCGATTGGCCTGTTGAAGTGCATCGTGGTCTATGGGTGTTTGTTGCCTCAGGGTGTCCAGTTTTACGCTCATTTGCTCCTGTAACTGAGTCAGTGTTTTCATTTCCGGCATTACCTCATCATGAATGGTCATTACTTCATCATACAAAGGCTCGAGTTCGTCGGAGACGGATTGTCGCTGCATGGTGGAGTCATCGCTATTATCGCTTTGACACCCAAACAGCAGGGCTAGACAGACAACTCCAATAACCCATTTATGATTCCACTTGAACATCATTTTTATGTATTTACTCGAGTCAACAATACAGACTAAACTCTGTTTATAAAACAGGTACAAAGTTATCAATAAACGACTGGCAAAAAGCTAATTTGCGATCGTTTTTCAAACTGGAGGGTACATCTGATGACAAAGCGTGGTATTGTATGGTTTCGCCTGGATCTGAGATTGCATGATAATGAAGCATTGCAGGATGCCCTGAGTGTATGCGATGAGGTTTATCCGGTTTATGTTTTTGATCCCAGGCAGTTTGAACAAACTGATCTCTATGGTTTTAGGAAAACCGGCATTCATCGGGCACGTTTTCTGCTGGAGTGTGTTGCCGACCTTGGCAAACAACTTGAGGCTGTAGATTCAGAACTGTATGTGTTGCAGGGGTACCCCGAGGAAGTGATTTTTGAGTTTGCCCGGCGAATACGAAGTAGTTGGGTTTTCTGCAACCGTGAGCGTACCCGCGACGAAGTTTATGTACAGGATAGGTTAGAGCGTAACCTCTGGTCGATCGGACAGGAAGTTCGTTTCTCCAGGGGCAAGATGCTCTACTACACCCAGGATTTGCCGTTTCCTGTTACGCACTCTCCGGATAGTTTCGGTGGTTTCCGTAGAGAAGTGGAAAACTACACCCCTATCAGAGATCCGCTGCCCACACCTGCTGAAATGCTGCCGAGAACTTCTGGTGTAAGCGGGGGTCCGATGCCGACTCTGGAAGAGCTTGGCTTTTCTAATGCCGAGCTTACTCTACCGGCGTCACCTTTTTCTGGTGGAGAGACGACGGCACTCAGGCATCTGGAAGAGTACTTTGTCGAAAGTGGGGATTTTGATCATTATGCCGAAACAAGAAAAAAGATCCTTGACGCAAGGGACACAAGCAGACTTTCTCCCTGGTTGAGTCATGGTTGCATTTCTCCCAAAAAAATTAATCAGGAACTCCTTCGATACCAAAAGGGAAATAAGGCTGAAGATAATGCCAGCCAGTTCAGAACCAAACTTATCTGGCGCGATTATTTGAGGTTGATGGGTAAGAAGCACGGAAACAAGATTTTCAAGAGAGGTGGAATAAGTGGAAGTCCGCGCACTGACTTAAAGGAGGAGAGAGACATCTTTGACAAATGGGTGGAAGGTAAAACCGGTGTCCCACTTGTTGATGCTATGATGAATCAATTGCACGAAACGGGATTTCTGCCGGCCAGGGCAAGAAAGGTGGTCAGTTCTTTCCTGGTAAATGACCTTAAGATAGAGTGGAGGATGGGAGCTGAATATTTTGAGTCCATATTGATCGACTATGATCCTTGTAGTAACTATGTCAACTGGAATTATGTTGCAGGGGTCGATCTTGATTCTCAGAAACCTTTGACTTATAATCTTGCTTCACAACTTAAGGGTCTTGATCCTGATTTTCAATACGTTAGAAAGTGGGCAACTTCATATAGAGATATGTCTGATACCGAACTATTGCAATTGCATGAGGAGGTTCCGTATTAGACTTTAGCTGACTACTCCGAAGTATAATTAGCAATCTCGATCTGGTTTATGTTTCTGCGTGCAAACAGCTCTCTCACCGTGGCTTTCGCTTTCTCCTTTTCCTCGATTAACAGATCCTCCCTCCATTTTATCAGTACCACCGGAGTGAACACTGAATCTGCTCTGACCATGGATGGGGCAAACTGAGCTTCGACAATGGCATCGGAATACACAGGGAGATCACCCATCAGCAGATTAAAGTCGTCCATAATAGGATCATCGGGAGGTGGTGGTTCTCTCTCCTCTTCGAGGGCATCACTAACTTCCTCTATTTCGGATTGAAGATTATGAAAAGCAGAGAGATCAATTTCCGAAGTGGGGATGATTTCAAGAGATGTATTTGTCAGGCCACTGGCCTTCATCCCTTCCAGATACATGGCACTATCCTTTATGCTGATGGCAGATCCATAGACCTTTAGAATAAGGGTCGACTGGTCACCACTGGATATGATTCTACTATTGTCAAGATACTTTAACTTGTCACCAAGGTAATTGTGGATGAAATTGTCTTTGCCCCTTTGAAGGTTTACTTTATGCACCACCTTTCTCATAATAAAAATGCTGGGCAGGATCATAATCAGGCTAAAGAAACTGATGAGAATGATGGTGTTTCGTCTTGCCTTGCGATCTGCGTATTTCTTCAGTGGAAATTGCATGATAAACCTGACCATGACAAAAGTTGCCAGGGCTACAAAAAAGCTATTGAGGAAGAACAGGTAAAATGAATTGGCTATGAATGGCCAGGGATCAATCATGGAAATTGTAGCTGGTCCAAAGAACTTTTCCAATGCCTTGGCAAGGCCAAACCCGGTTACACACAGCGGAGGCATCAGGGCGGTAGCAATGGCCACACCGGGAATGGCGTTGGATTGATCCTTTCTCGACATGGATACGATCCCGGCAATACCCCCAAATAAGGCTACTGCCACATCCAATGCTGTGGGTTCCGTTCTGCTGAGGATCTCATTGGTAATGTTACCAAAAGGAGTGAAGAAGAAGTACAGTGTACTGGTAAGAAGAGCAATGGCAATGGCAACTCCAAAATGTCGACCCGATGTTGATAGCGTTTCCCGGTCATTGGTGGCAATGCCAAACCCTATCCCCAGGATCGGAGACATGAGGGGGGAAATCAACATAGCACCAATGATCACGGCCGGTGAATTGAGATCAAGACCAAGGCTGGCCACCATAATACTACACATGAGCAGCCAGGCATTGGCTCCGAGCATCTGTTTGTTTTCCTGAATTCTCTTCACAGTGCCGGGCCGGTCGAGTCCGGGGTTGAGACTGATAAGCCGCTTAAAGAACTTACCTGAACTCTTTCTAAGGCGGGCAAAGTCCTGATGGACCTCCCTGGTCACATCGGTCTTGTCCTGGGGTTCGTCGGGTTCTTCAAACATAGTCACACAATTTTACCGTCAGCCATCTGAAGTGTGCGATCACATCTTCCGGCCAGTTCCTGATTATGAGTAACAATGACAAAGGTGTGTTTTAGGTCTTTCCTGAGTTTGAATATAAGATCGTGAATATCCTGAGAAGTTTGCGTGTCCAGGTTTCCAGTGGGTTCATCCGCCAATACCACATCGGGATTATTAATGAGGGAACGGGCAATGGCAACTCTTTGCTGTTCTCCCCCTGAAAGTTGGTTAGGCTTATGGTCCAGCCGGTCTGAAAGTCCAAGGTAATCCAGCAATTCACGTGCTCGGGACTCAACATCCAATCGGTCTGTTCCTTGAATATATCCGGGCATACAAACATTTTCCAGGGCAGTAAATTCATCGAGAAGATGATGAAACTGAAAGATGAAACCAATGTGTTTGTTCCGAAAAGAACTGATTTGCTTATCAGCTAATTCATTGACATTCTGTTGATCGTAAAGTACTGCACCCTGGTCGGCTTTGTCCAGTGTGCCCAGGATATGTAGCAAAGTGGTCTTGCCGGCACCGGACTTGCCTACAATGGCAACCACTTCCCCCTGTTCAATCTCAACGTCGACCCCCTTGAGTACATGCAGGTTGTCATAATGCTTATGTATACTGGTTGCCCGAATCATACGCTAACTTATGTGGATAAAGATAATACTCCACCATGAATGAACTAACAAGTCTTGCTTTCATCAGTCATTCGGTTATTCTCATCAATGGATTTGTTCTTCTGATCAAATTATGAATGTTGAGGGTGCAATATAAATAGTACGATCTAAGTTAATATGTCGACCAGTTAATTGATGATAACCCTATGAAGATTCTTCAATTGTGCAAAAAGTTTCCCTATCCTCTCAGGGACGGAGAATCACTCGCTGTAACATACCTCGCCAAAGCTCTGGATAGTCTGGAAAATGAGATCACTCTTTTGGCGATGAATACCACTAAGCATCCGGTGAAGGTTGGCAAGGTACGTTCATTATTGAATCATTACAAGGAGGTGTATCATACCAGGCTCGATAATGAGGTCCGGCCTTTACATGCTTTTCTCAATCTGTTTTCTTCTGATTCCTATAATATCAGTCGGTTTGACAATTTCCAGTTCAGAAGTAAGTTGAAAGCTATTCTGAAGAAAAATAAATATGATCTGATTCAATTGGAATCACTTTATTTGACACCATATATTGATGATATCCGTCAATACTCTGATGCAACCATTGCGCTGAGGGCCCATAATGTCGAGCATGAAATATGGGAGAGAATGGCCGAAAATGAAGTGGTTGCCATTAGAAGATGGTATCTTGATTACTCAGCAAGAAAGCTCAAGAAGTACGAAGTAGAGCGGCTGGGCTTGGTAGACCTGTTACTTCCGATTTCCAAAATAGATGAAGAGAAGTTTCGACGCCTGGGATATCAGGGACCCAGCCTAACGCTACCGATTGGTCTGGATCTGGAAAAATTTCAATACCAAAAGGTCGGGCATAGTGAACCTTTGTCGGTTTCCTTTATTGGTTCATTAGATTGGATGCCTAACATCGAGGGGCTGAACTGGTTCCTTGAGCAGGTATGGCCGCAAATTTCTCTGATATTTCCGGGATTGAAATTACATGTAGCGGGCCGAAATTCACCTGAATGGCTCAAGAGCGTAGAATTGAAGAATGTGGAGATTGTTGGAGAGGTTGATGATTCTTCAGAATTTCTGCGACAGCATGCCATTACAGTTGTTCCTTTATTATCGGGCAGTGGCATGAGGGCTAAGATTGTGGAGGCCATGTCGCTGGGACGTATTGTGATAAGTACATCACTGGGACTGGAGGGAATAACAGCCAGGGACCGTCAAGAGGTACTGGTGGCAAATACGGTAGAAGATTTCATCCGGCAGTTTCGCTTCTGTTATCAGAGCCGGGAGGCACTTCCGGAATTATCCAGGAGAGCACAGAAGTTATTGCATGTATATCAAAAGATATGACAAGCAAAGTCGCATGGGCTGAAGGGTCAGTACTTAGCTCGAACGAGTCTGAGTTACGCTGATATCTCAGCCAGATAACAAAGATGCCGCATGAAATCCACGCGGCATCAATATTGGGTTTTTATGTGTGTCCATCTAAATATACATTATCGGGAACACAGTTTCAATCCAGACTCTATATTTTATCAAAAGCCTGACTTAAGTCGCTCTTGATGTCATCAATGTGCTCAATGCCCGTTGAGATCCTCAACTGACTGGGCTGAACACCAGCGGCAAGTTGTTCATCTTCTGACAATTGTTGATGTGTAGTGGCCGAAGGTTGAATAATCAATGTCTTGGCATCTCCCACATTGGCAAGATGACTTACCAGCTGAAGGCTATCTACAAATTTGGTTGCATTTTCCTTGTCACCTTTCAGGATAAAGGATAGCACACCACCAAAACCTTTTTTTAGATACTTTGAGGCAATCTCGTGGGTCGGACTGCTCTCTAGTCCCGGATAATTTACAGACTCAACCTTCGGATGGCTTTCCAGCCACTGGGCGAGTACCAGGGCATTGTCGACAGTACGTTGCACCCGCAATGATAATGTTTCTAAACCCTGCAGCAACAGAAAGGCATTAAAAGGACTTAATGCAGGACCAAAATCACGTAGCCCTTCAACACGACATCGAATGATAAACGCTATGTTTCCAAAAGGACCATCTGTTCCAAAAATATCCCAGAACACCATTCCATGGTAACCTTCAGAGGGCTCCGTAAATTGAGGATATTTGCCATTTCCCCAGTTGTAATTCCCTCCATCCACAATAACACCTCCAATCGAAGTACCGTGGCCTCCAATCCATTTAGTGGCGGACTGAACTACTATATGAGCGCCATGTTTCAACGGTTGAAACAAGTAACCGCAAGCTCCAAATGTGTTGTCAACAATCAATGGCAGATCATGCTTTTCAGCAACTGCCGCAATAGCTTCAAAGTCAGGAACATTGAAACTGGGATTGCCAATGGTTTCCAGATAAAGCGCTTTCGTATTCTCATCAATCAGGGATTCATAGTCGCCAGGGGTTTCACCGGCCGTGAATCGAGCTTCAATGCCCAGTCTTTTGAGCGTGACCTTAAACTGATTGTAGGTACCTCCGTACAGATTACTGGAGCTAACGAAGTTATCACCACTTCCCATAATATTTGAAATCGCAATGAACTGTGCAGCCTGACCAGAGCTGACAGCCAAAGCTGCCACTCCACCTTCCAGAGCTGCCACGCGTTTTTCGAAAACATCCGTAGTGGGGTTCATGATCCGCGTGTAGATGTTACCAAACTCTTTCAGAGCAAATAGGTTGGCGCCGTGTTCTGAATCCTTAAAGGTATAAGAGGTCGTTTGGTAGATAGGGACGGCGCGTGATCGCGTGGTTTCCTCTACTTCTTCCTGCCCTGCATGTAATTGCAGAGTCTCAAATCTCAGATCTGACATACTTGGTTTTTTTTATTGATTTAGGAAAATTTAAGCCGAATTATAATATCGTGAGATATCACTGGTCAAGAACAAGCGGCCTTGCTCAATCTCAATGACTCATAAGGGTTCGAGGCAGATTTAGAATTCACGTGAAAATAGAGTATTGGAATTGTATTTCCTAATAGTGCTGAGCAAGCCTTCCATCAGTGATGGACAATACAGAAATCATGTTGAAAGTCACTAGAAGTGCCTCCAGGTATGGATATTAAAGATTTGTGAGGAATACTGATGATAATTCCTTTCTACCTGACCATACGTAACTTTCTCCAGGTAGGGGAATTCATTTAGAACCTGGCAGTTATCCCGGCCAGTACGTTTATCCCATAGGTCGGATAGTTATACCATCTCCGGTATTCGTTAGCAGCGAGGTTATTCAAGTGGAGAAAAAGTCCAAAATTTTCGGTTATAAAGAAATCAGCTCCAAGACTTACGTCAAATAATGCGTTGGGTGCTTCTCCGAATTCAGGGTCATCCTGATAGGCTACAGCATCCGTAAAATATATTTCGGCTTTTAGTCTCAACTGGTCGCTGAGAGTCAGATAAGAAACTCCTGCATTCACTTGCAGGTTAGGCAGGTACCAGGCCTCTTCCTGGGTTTTGGTGTCATAGATGTTCTGAACGACACTTCCAGATACATGGAAATTATCAAATAATTGACCTTTGAGCGATCCCTTGAAATAGATGATATTCACAGTGTCATACAGCACATCAAACCGAATCCAGGGTTCATGCAGGTTGGTCTGAAACAAAGCCAGATCAGAAGTGGGCTTATAACCACCCTGGAGGCTGTATTCCAGTCCACTTACGATCCCTTTTACTCCACCATAAAAATCATAGTATTTGCTATTGCGCATGTCAGACAGATGCGGATCCAGAAAAGGATTATAATCTGTAAGAGCCCGGAAGCTATTCTTACGCAAACCACCATCGGCACCTGCAAAAATCGTGAGGTTGTTGCCAAGCAGGTTGTACAGAACTTCAACATCCGGGAAAAAATGGAACTCTTCCATCGAGGTAGCCAATGAAGCACCAAATTTGATACGGAGATCACGGGTACCGAAACTGAATGACGGGTTGATGTAAAAATTGTTCAGCGTCTGTACAACGGTGTCTTTAAGACGAGTCAAATCTGATCCCAATTCGACGGTCAAAGGGTTGTCACCAAACCATTTGGTCAACCCCACGTCTATGGTCAGGTCTGTTTCTCTGGTGGCAAAATTATTAGCTAGAAGGTATGCTTTAAACTCGGCCCAATAATTCAGGGTAGAGGTCGTCTCAGTGGCATTGTATATTCTTCCACCGATTTCAAAAATATTGATCTTATTGACCACATCATTCTTGTCAAATGTGACGGTGGTATCTGATTGGTCATATCCATAAAAATAATGTCGATCCAGGTCGACATCTAAAACGCCGTCAACAGCAAATCCATAGTCAGTCAACAAAGTTCCCTCTACCAGGAAATCATTGATGGAGAATCGCTGGTTTTCAATGTTGTTGTTATTGGCGGAATGATGTGTAAACCGGGCCAATACATTGGATCCGTCACTCCTGCCCAAACGATATCCGGCATCCAGGTAGGGTGAAAGGGGATAGCCAAATCCCGCTTTTACAAATCCATTGTAGACATCCGGCATATCTTCAGATCGAATGGATGCGGGTCGGATATCAACTGGTAGGTACTCGATCGGTAAGATCTTTTCTTCCACCTCATAGCTAAACTTTCGATCCGAAACCTCCTTGGCTTCAGCCTCCGGATCCAGGCGAAGTTTGTTGGCATCAGCTAGCCTGGCTTCAAAATTCTTGACAACTTCTACTTTCTCAGAAGGAAGTTCCTGTGCAGGCAATGAAACGAGAAAAATCACGCCCAGAAAAAAAGTGATCAGAATACGATTCATGCTATGATTATTTATTGCCATTGTCTGTGGGTGATGGTATGGTGTTGTCTTCAGTGGTAATGCGACTGGATTTCAATTCCTCTGCCTCAATGGCTTTCAACTTGGCCTCCGCCATTTGCACCAATTCTTCATCATCCGTGAAATTGTCAATGACCGCTTCCAGTGCGGCTTTGGCATTGAAATAGTCCGGTTTTTCGACGAGTATATCACTGAGCAAAATAAGACTCTTTGCTACCCAATAAGGATATGCTCCACTCTCCGTGTAAGAGGTCTGACATGCTGCTTCTGCCTCATCAAGATTTCTGTTGAGATAATGGATTTCGGCTATCAGATATCTGGCTTCGGCTGTGTTTTCATCATTGCTATTGGCTACAACTTGCTGAAATAATTCAAAGGCTTCTGCATAGTCCTTGTTTTCGTAGGAAATCTTTCCCCGGTAAAACTGAGCGACGGCAAGTTCCTCTTTCGTGGCACTAGGATTGCTCATTACCTTGGCTGCATAGGTGGCGGTTGCGCTCTTTTTACCTGTTCGGTATGCAGACCTCATAGCATAGAGCTGAGCCTGAAATTTGGTCTGGGGATCGGAAGTCAGGGTTTCAAGCTCCGAAAAGTAAGTGTATGCATCTTCAAATGCCTCAGAATGGTTGTAACTGATCAGAGCAGCTTTTTCGAGGCTTGGCAGATAATATCGGCTTTCCCCTTTGTTTATCAAGGCTATGTAATCCTGTAAAGCCGGATCAAAATCCTTGAGAATGCTATATGACTCGGCCCGGCCATAGTAGGCATCCAACACATGAAATCCATTAGGGTATTTTTGAACATAGTCTGAAAATGCCAGAACGGCCTTTTCATAGTCCGCCATTTCATAGTATCGTTCGGCAACGGAGTAGTTGAGCGAATCGCGCTCACCTCCACTTACCTTGTAACCGGGGATGGATTCTACAAAGGCAACATATTCATCCGGCTGTCGCAAGTCGTGAACATAAATCTCTTCGATGGCAGCCATGGCATCCTTTGCTTCCTGGGATGACGGATTATTTTGGAAAATATGCTTGTAATGAGAAAGTGCTTCTTTGACCCTTCCCAGATTATAGCTTATCAGTCCCAGTTTCAGATATCCCCTATTAATCAGCCCCGATTTACCCCGATATTGACTGACTAGTCTTTCCAGTGGCTTAATAGCTTGCTCAAACTGTCCGGAATTTTGATGAGTTTCCGCCATTTCCAGTAATGCATCATCAGCATAAGCTGAATTCGGATAGTTATTAACCAGGTCTTCGAGTGTCCTCAGTTTTCTGGATGGTTGCCCCTGCAGACCTTCTATAACTCCTTTCTGGAAAAGAGCATATTCAAAGCCCGGAGCTTCAAGCGAAATGGCCTTCTGGTAATAAGTCAGTGCGGAACGATACTGATTCTGTTTGAAATTGCAATCACCGGCCCTTAAATAGGCATCGGGAAGTACCTGTTTTGTTAATAGTGTGGATGGTGATCCCTCATTTTGTATCCGATTGATAGCATTCTCAAAGTGCTGTAATGCACTGAAATAGTCATCTGTTTTTACATAGCAATAGCCAAGTGTGTAATTAGCCGTAGCCGGAGAGGAAGCCGCTGGCAAATCCGGAACTGTGCTTGCAATCGTTAAGAATCGGGTAAAATCACCCTTGCTGACCCCATAATTCTTTTGCTGGTAATGTATTTCTCCGGACCAGAAAGTAGCAAGAGCCTTAATGCGGTTATCTACCGGGTTTTGCAGGGATTTTTCAAAATACAACAAGGCATCTGCAAAACTTCTGTCGACATAGTCCTGCAAACCCTGGTAATAGGTTACTTTTTGGTAGGCTTCTTTGATCCTTGGCGTCTGATCGGGCAATGCTTCAATGATTTTGATGGCACCTTTATAATCATTTGTGTTGATAAGGGTTTCACTTAGTAGTTCCTGCGATTGGGTGTAATACTGAGAAGTCGGTTGAAATCTCCGCAAGGAATTAATGGCATCCCGGTCAAAATGAAGTTCAATAGAGAGCTTGGCATAATGGAACAGAGCTTCTTCCTGTAATGCCTGATCATAACTCAACCTTGACACTTTTTGAAAGGCATTTCTGGCAGAAGCATGATCTCCCGTACGCAGATAAGCATCAGCGAGGTAGAACATGGCACTCTGACCTAATTCCGAGTCCTCGTTGTCCAGTTGCTTAAAGCTCTCGATGGCTTCGGTATATTTCTCATTCTTGTACTGGACAAATCCGAGTTGGTAGAAGTCCTCCACCCGCATGGTACGCGAGTTGTGCTCGTATTCCTCCAGATAGGGCAGAGCTTTTTTAAAGTCACCCTGCTCAAAGTAAGCCTGTCCCAAAATTTGATTGAACTCATCTCTATTCCGGATACGGTCGTCTTCCGTATATCGCTCGCCATAGCTTATGACCTGGTTGTAATCACCTCTGGTAAAATAGATTTGAGCGATGTAATAGGGTATGTCACGTTGATAGACCGGACCCTGCTCGGCCACCTGCCAACTTGTAATGGCATTCTCATAATCCTCACCATAGAAACTACACATACCGAAGTAGTAGTTGCTGGCGTAGTAGTATTCACCCTCAGTATTAATAATCGACGCAAACTTGGCTCTGGCCTCGTCATATCGTTTTCTGACGAACAGACTATAACCATGCTTGAAGGCAATGGATGTACGTTCGTCATGACTCAAGCCACGCTGATCCATCATACTGTAAAATTCGATGGCATCATCATACTTACGACTGTTGAAATAGTAGTCGGCCAATTCGATCAGGGCCTCGTTGGCTGTGGGGTCCGGCCTGTATTTTCGTACAAAATCAAGCATGAGCTTCTGGCCGTCTTCCTGTTCCATTCTTACCGCACAACGGGCAAAGTAGAGTTCTGATTTCTTTCGAATGATCCTGTATTCGGGCTCATTAACGGGTGGAAGTTTCTCAAGTACGCGACGAAACTCATCCCGGGCCATTCCATAAACGCCTAAATCAAAGAATTCAAGGCCGTTTTTGAAATGTACGTTGGCTTCCGTATAAACTGTAGTGCGTTGGGCTTGCATACAGAAGGGGAGGAAGAAAACGAAGATGCTGACAATGGCATACTTCCTCATAGTTTTATCATTTACCTGTTTTGAAAGGTTGTACATCAAAATCCAAATGGTCAAAGTACTAGACGAATTTAGAAAAATTTTAATGTATAAGTGTCAAAAGGTAAAGATTACTAAGCTACTATAAATTAATATTTTGTTTAATAAGAAGAAAAGAGCGTGAACTCAAAAGAAGGAAGCTTTCCCGCTGTATATGGAAGCTAACGACCGGATCTTATGAATTATTGATTGTATGTGTAATTATTTCACAACATTCAGTCATTTGCTGGCGGGTTAAAACCAGGGGAGGAGCAAATCGAATGATATTTCCGTGGGTCGGTTTGGCAAGGAGACCGTGATCGCGCAGTGCCAGGCATGTTTGCCAGGCTCTCTGTGAAGATTCGTCTTCCCTGATCACGAGGGCATTGAGCAGTCCCTTTCCTCGAATAAGTTCGACATCGGGGTTTTTATCGACCAGTTGTTGCATTTCTGATCTGAAGATCACACCCAGTCGCTGTGCATTATCTGCCAGTTGTTCATCTTCGACCACTTTGAGGGCTTCCATGGCAACCGCGCAGGCCAGAGGATTACCCCCGAAGGTAGAACCGTGCTCTCCAGGCTTGATGCAATCCATAATTTCATGATCTGCTAAAACACCGGACACCGGAAGTACACCACCGGATAAAGCTTTGCCCAGGATCAGGATGTCCGGTCGAACCAAAGCGTGATCACAGCCCAGGAGTCTACCGGTCCTGGCAATTCCAGTTTGCACCTCGTCGGCAATAAACAGTGCATGGTGCTGCTGGCACAATTGATAGGCTTTGGATAGATAATCATCGTCAGGTACTACTACGCCGGCTTCTCCCTGAATGGGTTCAACAATAAATCCCGCCACATTGGGCTGATTCAAGGCTTCTTCCAGTGCGTTGATGTCATTATATGGGATAATCTGATATCCCGGAACGTAGGGTCCAAAATCCTTGGTACTGT
>JAUILF010000470.1 GCA_030433135.1 Bacteroidia bacterium
TCATTGCCTATTTGACTCTCATAACGAAACCCCAATGAATAATCCGGGATAAATGGAGGTACCTTATGACCAGTTTGATGGTTGGTCAATTTCCGTATATTGACCACCAATCATCCGTAATAAATCCTGTCCTGATGACCTTAGCCACCATAGACATCATCATCATTGTTTTCTTTTTTTTACTGACACTTGGTATCGGTATATATGTATCCAGAACTTCAGGAAAGAACACAGCTGAATATTTCCTTTCGGGCCGCAATATGCCCTGGTGGTTACTGGGTATGTCGATGGTTGCCACCACATTTTCAACGGACACTCCCAACCTCGTAACGGATATTGTACGTCAAAATGGAGTCAGTGGAAACTGGGTATGGTGGATCTTTCTATTGACCGGTATGCTCACCGTATTTGTATACGCAAAGCTGTGGAGAAAGTCCAATGTGACCACTGATATCGAGTTTTATGAATTGCGGTATAGTGGCAAGCCCGCCCAGTTCCTGCGAGGTTTCCGCTCCATTTTTCTCGGACTGATATTCAACGTTCTGGCTATGTCGGGAGTGGCACTGGCGGCTATAAAGATCGGAGAAGTAATGTTGGGGTTGAGTCCTATTCAAACTATTGGAATTGCCGCGGTGATTACCGTGGTTTTTAGTTCTTTGGGCGGATTTAAAGGGGTGGTTTACACCGATTTCATTCTGTTTTTCGTCGCCATGATTGGTGCCATTGGTGCGGCTGTTGTGGCTGTAAACCTTCCCGAAGTAGGTGGTCTTTCGGGTTTGTTTCAGCATGAGGAACTAGCTGGAAAACTGTCCATCTTACCCGAATTGGGTAATCGGGATATTCTCATTTCTTTGGTGATCATACCATTGGCGGTGCAATGGTATTCAGCCTGGTATCCAGGGTCCGAGCCTGGTGGCGGAGGATATATTGCCCAACGAATGTTGGCGGCCAAAGATGAAAGTCATGCCATCGGAGCTACTTTCTTCTTCAACATATTACACTATGCATTGCGTCCCTGGCCCTGGATTCTGGTGGCCCTCGCCTCCCTGGTGGTTTTCCCGGACCTGGAAAGTCTGCAACAAGCCTTTCCTAACATCAGTGAAGATAAACTGGGGCACGACCTGGCTTATCCGGCCATGCTCACATTCTTGCCAGCAGGTTTGCTGGGACTGGTTCTTGCAGCTCTTATCTCGGCTTTTATGTCGACGATTTCGACCCACCTCAACTGGGGTGCTTCCTACCTGGTAAACGATTTTTATCAGCGTTTTATCAGGCCTGATGCCACAGAAAAAGAGTTTGTGATGGCAGGTAGGGTATCGACCATATTGCTGATGTTTTTGGCCGCGGTAATGGCACTTTATATGCAAAATGCTTTACAGGTTTTTGATTTTATCCTGATGTTTGGAGCTGGTACCGGGCTGATATTTATCCTGCGTTGGTTTTGGTGGCGAATCAATGCCTGGAGTGAAATCACGGCCATGTTTTCATCGGGCATTATTTCCTTTCTTTTTGTCTTTGGTGGATTATATCCGGAAAATTGGCAGGCATACTGGAGGTTTCCAATTATAGTCCTGATCACAACCGTACTTTGGCTGACTGCCACTTTCCTAACCAATCCGGAAAGCAAGGAAACCCTCCGCAACTTTTACCACCGAATCCAACCGGGAGGTAAGGGATGGGAAAAAGTGGTCAGGGAAGCAGCAAGTGATGGTATAGAAATCGTAGATCCCACCAGCAAATGGACTCTACCCCAGGGCATCATGGCTATGCTAGTTGGAACCATTCTGGTATATAGCATCATGTTCGCCACCGGAAAGTTACTCTACGGTGAGGTTGGCACTGCTGGTATTCTCGCTGTAGTAGCTATAATCACCGGGGTTGTGCTCAAGAGGTTGTGGCGCAAGGTTGGAGCTGATATCATTTGACATGTATAAGCACTCCTGTAAGATACGTGTCAGATATGGAGAAACCGATCAAATGGGTATGGTATACTACGGAAACTATGCCCTATATTATGAGGTTGCCAGGGTAGAAGCCATCCGGGCTTTGGGCCTTACCTATCGCGGGCTTGAGGAAGATGGTATATTAATGCCCGTAGTTCGCATGGAAGTAAAGTACATAGGTTCAGCTACTTATGACGATGAGCTCACCATTGTCTCCGAAATCCGGGAAATGCCGGATCGATTCATTACATTCCATGTTGTAATCAAACTTGAGAATGGACAAGTGATCAACCGGGCCAAGGTTATCCTATGTTTTAGAGACAAGGAGACCGGGAAAATGATCCGAACACCATCTCAGATTGTTCAACAACTACAACCCTATTTTGCTACGAGAGCTGATCAATAAGTTTTTTGCACTATACCAGCGTGTTATTGGTGAGTTAAAAGGATGGGCCAAAGAGACATCCTTTCCCGGTTTCTTCAATATCCCATTATGGGATGTCCTGATATTCCTGATAGAAGAACTCAAAAAAGAGGATATCCTGACCAGATCCAGTGCGATGGCTTATAGCTTTTTTGTGTCACTATTTCCTGCCATAATATTTCTCTTCACACTACTTCCCTATATCCCCGTTGATGATTTCGAGTTGGTTCTTGAGAACACCATACGCGATGTGATGCCAAACAGTGCCCACGCCTTTCTGTTAGAGGCTGTTGACGGGATTATGTCTCTGCCTCATGGAGGACTTCTCTCCCTGGGGTTTATTCTGGCTCTCTTTTTTGCATCCAATGGTCTGGCTACGATGATGAGAGGATTTGAAAAATCATACTCAGTCTCTTTCAAGTCCCGTAGCTTTATTCGCAAACGAACGATCGCCTTGTTATTGACTGTGTTTGTGGGCATAATGGTTCTGGTATCGGGTGCCATAATTATTGCCGGCAACTGGTTGCTGGGACTGGTATTTGATACAGAAGAGTCTGAGGGTGCCATTTACTATCTGATTGGTTTCATTAAATGGCTCTCAGTCTTTATACTCTACTATGGTGTGATCGGAGTGATGTATAAATTTGGCCCTCCACTGAAAAGAAAGTTTGGGCTTTTTTCACCCGGAACTACCCTGGCAACACTTTTCTGCCTGGTTACATCAGTAGGCTTTTCCTGGATTATGGACAACTTTGGTAACCAAAGTCAGATATATGGATCTCTTGGAGCTTTGATTGCCATGATGATTTGGCTGCAACTGAATTGTTTTATTCTCCTGGCAGGTTTCGAACTCAATGCAAGTATTGCTGTGAACCGGGATAAAGTTCTTGGTCAGTAAAGATGGGCTCACTAGAAGAACAGCAGATTTCCTTCACAGCCCTCACTAAAACAAAAATGACCGATTTGTACAATTTTCTGGTCGATTTCTTGCATTTGCCCTCAGAGATATTTATTTAATTGCTAATTAGCTCGCTAAATTCCAAGAGATGCCTCTCTTTATGGACATGCATTATGTGCCTGGGGCAGTACTGGACGATGTCGTCGAGGCCCATAAAATGGATGTAGCCATCCAGGAACAATTTGAATGTCACTGCATGACCTTTTGGTTTGACAAAGCCCGTGGTAATGCTTTCTGTCTTATAGAAGCCCCGGACAAGGAATCTGTCATTAATATGCATAAAGAGGCACACGGGTTGGTCCCTTTTGAAATCATCGAGGTCAACAGCAACCTGGTGCATGCTTTTCTGGGCCGCCTTAATGACCCCGAGATGCTCCAGGATATGAGTCAATCTGACCTCCGAACCTTCTACCAGGACCCGGCTTTCAGGATTCTTCTAATTGTTGATAGTCTGGACTATAAACTACTAAAAATGAAAGTTGGTAGTGATAGAGCATCTGAGTTGAAGAATTTGCAGCATGATCTCGTTCACGAGCAAGTTCGAAGGTTTGATGGACATGAAATTGAATTGAGTGGCAGAGGAAGGGTAATATCTTTCATCTCTGCATCTCAAGCAGCCGATTGTGCCATCAGTATTCTTAAACATCTCCATGTTGCTGCCGATGAACTTGGTCTCAAAATTGGGCTGACCGCTGGAGTACCTGTAAACCGCAGCGAAAACCTGTTTGGCATTCCTATTCAGTATGCCCGGGATCTTTGCCTGTTTGTTGACGGAAGCAAAGTCATCATTTCTGATGTAGTAACCA
>JAUILF010000471.1 GCA_030433135.1 Bacteroidia bacterium
TGTCTTCTTCCGCCAGGCGTGTAATGTCTCTTCCAAAGTTATCGAGCACAGGTGTCCTGGACTTTGATGTTCCTTTTCTTTGGTACCTGCTTGATCCTGGCTCTTCTTCCAATGGCATATCAGATTCTGATGTAGATTGCGAATATATATCTGAATCGAAATCTTCTTTTTCTTCCGTCAGGTAGAATAACTCATTCTTGAATGTGTCATAATCAATATCAAACTGACTTAGAATTTTCGATGCACGATTATCCTTGTGTTTAAGAATAGACAACATCAGATGCTCTGGTGTTACTTCATCATTCTTCAAAACTTTGGCTTCCAGTAGAGAAACCTTCAACACCTTGGCAGCGTATTTGTCCAGTCTTTCCTCAATCACTTTTCTGTCTGACTCTTTGTCAGGTGCGAAATCACCAGCTTTTCCCCGCTTGCTTTCAATGCTTTGTTCGGTGTACTCTCTTACTTCGTCAATGTCCACTTCCAACGACTCCAAAACCTTATTGGTCAGGTAATCTCTTCCGTGCAATATCCCTAAAAGCAAATGTTCTGTACCCACAAAATCATTGCCCAGTCTTAGTGCTTCACTACGACTGGTCTTGATGATTTCCTTAATTTCCTGTGAGAACTTATTCATAGAATATTTGGTGCTTTGTCAACAATAATACTATTAAATGCCCTAAGTAACAATATGTTTTGTATGTGATATATAACAGATGGAAAACCATGCCATTCTGCTCATATCGGTAATTTTGTCTTCTTTCAAGCAACTTTGTCAATTACCTGAACAAGTCATACAGTAAAAAATCTTTGATTTTCAGCACTTTAATATAATAATAACAAGGCAGACCTTGCTAACCTAATTTGGAGCTTTTCGTTATTGGTACCTGATAGAGGCTATCAGGAGTGCGGATCTTTGATGCACAGACGGGGGCGCTAGTAGCGCTGATAAATCACGATAGTCTTTCCCGAATGATCCATTGCCTGATTTTTGAGCAATCTTTGTACCTTCGACGCTCTTTAATCAAGCTCATTATGAAATACTCGATAGACAAGCAAGACCGTTACGCGGTGATGACATTGGATGTGGAAAATCTAAACTCGATTATAGCTCCTGATCTCAAATCTGAATTCGTTATTTTCAGAAATGAAGGGATACCCAATTTTGTCCTTGATCTGTCAAATGTCAAGTATGTCGATTCTTCCGGACTAAGTGCAATTCTGACGGGAAATCGACTATGGAAAGGGATTGGAACCTTTATCGTGACTGGTGTTTCACACAGTGCTGTTAAGAAACTGATAGAAATTTCAAGGCTGGATACCATTGTCCAGGTGATTCCAACTGTGAGCGAATCTATCGACTATCTTTACATGGAGAGCCTTGAGAAAGAGCTCGAAGAGGAGTAGATGTTGGATTTGACCGGCGGCATAAAAGACTGCAATCCGTCGGATGGGAATACCTTCAATTTTCCACAAACTGATGGAATGGACATTACAGATTTTAGGGTGTAACTCAGCTGTGCCAACCCCGGATCGCTACCCCTCATCTCAGGTATTGGATACCGGCCGTCAAATGTTTTTGATCGACTGTGGTGAAGGTACCCAGATCCGGATGAGTACTTTCAAAGTGAAGAGATCCAGGATCGATCATATTTTTATCAGTCATCTCCATGGTGATCATGTTTTTGGATTGCCCGGCATCATTACTTCATACAATCTGTATGCACGTCGCGGACCTCTCCATGTTTACGGACCTCATGGTATCCGGGAGTTCCTCGAGGGTGTCATTGCATCTACCAGGATACGGCTTGGATTTGAATTGATCATATGCGAACACGGGGCAGACAGTTCTCAGACCATCTTCGAAGATCCTTATTGCCGGGTCAGTACCATACCTTTGATTCATCGCGTGCCCACCACAGGTTATCTGTTTACAGAAAAGGTTTCGCCACGCAGGTTGGTGCCTTCAGCTCTGGAATCCATGCAGGTTCCACGCACTGGTTATGCCGCGTTGCAGGCAGGTGAGGATCTTTTACTGGGAGATGGTTCGGTCCTAAAGAATGCCCTGGTCACCAGAGCCGGGAGAACCCCTTTGTCATATGCATACTGCTCGGATACGGCTTTTTCACCATCCATTGCCCATCAGGTCAAAGATGTCACTACGTTGTATCACGAGGCAACTTTCCTGAATGACCTTGCCGATCAGGCCAGGGCCAGAGGTCATTCCACCGCTGGTCAGGCAGCAATGATCGCCAGGGAAGCCGGGGCGGGACAGTTGATTTTGGGACATTTCAGCTCCAGGTATATTGAACTTGATGCCTTCCTCCATGAAGCCCGTGAGATATTTCAAAACACCTTGATTGCAGAGGAGGGAAAGGTCTACACCATAACTGCTGCGGAACAATAGAATATATATCAAAAAAACTATTTGTGTAGAAGTGCATATGTAGTTTGTGCGCAGCGAACAGCTTAGATAGTATACATATTACATATATGATAATTTAAGACCTTGTGGCGTGGTCTTTGGGCTTCTGACGCTGAGAGATAGTGTATTTGTGCACCTTTTAAACTCAGCCAATGACAAGCTTGAAGGTATCCATGATCCTACTATGGTTGATGTGCGCTTTTCCCCATTTAATATTCGCACAGGACCAATGTGGGTTTGATCAGCGACTGCATGATCAAATTGAAAATAACCCCGACATTCTTAAACAGTTTGAACAGAGGGAAACTGTAATCAAAAAAGCATTTAAAAAGAGCAGAAGACTGGTTCAGGACAAAATTGTCATACCAGTGGTAGTGCATGTGCTGCACCTGGGAGAACAGGTGGGAATAGGAACTAACATTTCTTCCGCTCAGATTGTCAGTGCCATAAGCCAATTAAACAAGGCTTTTAATGGCAAAGCCTGGTATACAGGACCTGAATCCGGAATCCGATTTGCACTGGCCAAACGCGCTCCCGATTGCAATATGTCCAATGGAATTGTGAGAGTGAATGCAAGCCAGGTATGTGACGGCGGAGACTGCTATTTGTCCAGAGGAATGACTGTGGCCAACGAATATGCGTTAAAGTCTCTGAGCTATTGGCCATCGGAGGAATATCTGAATATTTGGGTTGTTTCAGAAATAGACGATAATGGAGCTGGAAGCGGTATACAGGGATTTGCCCAATTTCCAGATGGTAGCCCCGAGACTGATGGAGTCGTGATCCTATACAATGCCATGGGCTATGATGCCGATGGTTCCCTCGGTTACAAACTCAAGGAATCTGCAAAGCTGGCCGGAATATTGATTCACGAGGTTGGACATTCGCTGGGACTGTACCATAGTTTCGAGGGGGATGATTATGACCGAAACGGGACGGGAGAAAGATGCCCGTCTTTCACTGGATGTGGTCCCTTTAACGGTGACTGTGTGGATGATACGCCCCCTCACATCCGTTCTCATGGAGACTGCAATACCAAAGGGACCAATGTTTGTGATGGCGGATTCAGCAATAAGCGGTATGTACACAACTTTATGAATTATGCTTCTGAGGCCTGCCAGACCGAGTTTACTCCCGGCCAGATTTCAAGAATGAAGGCTGTTCTGGCATCGCAAAGATTAACCTGGGCTCTATCTCATGGTGACCTGGCTCCTATTGTGAATACAGATATGAAGGTCAGTTGCCGGCCGCAAACTTTGATTCCTGACAACAACTACAATCTGGGAATTACCCATTTTAGATTGGGTGATTTTAGTATGTCTTCCGGATCTACCGATGAAGATGGAGGATACCTTGACCAATGGTGTGCAACAGCCCAGGTCGAATCAAATAACTCCTATCCCATTTATGTGGCAACTGGTGACCAAAACCTGCAAAATGTCAAGGTCTTTATAGACTACAACAGTGATGGCGATTTTAATGATCGTGATGAGGTTGTATTTACCTCCAACCAAAAGATGATTCATCAGGGAGAAATTACTATACCCCGGCATGCCAGAAAGTCTCAACTGATAAGAGTAAGGGTTATTTCTGCTTATCCTGGTTTCAATATCAGTGATGCGTGTTTTACGCCTTATTTTGGTCAGGTAGAAGATTATTCAATGATTGTCG
>JAUILF010000472.1 GCA_030433135.1 Bacteroidia bacterium
GCTTTTGCCGATGCCGGAAATGCATGGAACAGCTTCCGATCTTACGATCCCTTTGACCTGAGAAGGGCCGTAGGTGGTGGTTTACGTGTATTCCTGCCGATGTTTGGAACCCTGGGATTTGACTATGGATTTGGTCTGGACAAACCACAGATTCTGGCAAATCCGGACCGAAAATGGACGGACTTTGCCAAGTTCCAGGTGATACTCGGGTTTGAACCTGAGTAGGTATTTTTGGCAAATGTTTGTCAAAAATACGGTGCCAGGTGCCAGGTTCCCAGCTAAGGCAGGCAAGCAGGTACAATGGTATTGTGGTGCTCTGGTCTGAGATCAACAGCATACCGCCCTCCTTCTAAGGTTTAGAGGTTGAGGCGTTGAGGTTTATTTTCTGGTACTGTGGTTTTGTGGTCTTATGGTGCTAGGGTCTTGAGATGTGGGATCAACAGCAAGGAAAGTTGACAACTCAACGCTTTCGTGGTACACCTTCGAAAACATTTTAATTGATAAGCCCCATAGGGACCCATAGGGGCGTAGGTAGTGTGGTACAATGTTTTGTGTTTTTATGGCCACACAAAGGTGGGATCCCCTCTGAAGAAAATTGATAGCTCTTTGGTTTTGCTTGCTCCCTTTCGCTGACATTTATCCTTAGCCCCAGAGGGGCATTCTTCCGGGATAAGAATTTACATACCACCCCTACAACGGAAACCAAATCATAGAATAGCGGGGAAAATTGACAAATAACACACGGTGAGCGATTAGGCAAACAAGCCAACTAGCCAATCAGCTAAAAAGCTAAACAGCCAATTCACTCCTCTTCGTCAGAGCCCTTTACCAGTAGGTCGCGACTGACCAGAAAATCATACCACTTGAGGATTTTTTTGATATCCCGGGGATAAACTCTGGTTTCATCGTGCTCGGGTAGCACTTCCTCGAAGTACTCACGCAGGCTACTGTTGTCGGATTTAGATGAGACCGGGGGTATGGCTTCCCTTTCCTGGTACATTTTCATCAGAACATCCGTGAGCGGAATGGAGTCCTGAATCGTAAAAACAGCAATAGTCTCCAACGGAGAGAATTGATGTTTGCGCATAGACACAAATTTTTTCTTACCCGTATCCAGATCTTCCACAATCAACCCGTTTGGTCTGTTACCCGCCATGCGGTATAATCCAGGCAATCCACTAACAGCAATGAGTTCTTCTAATTTCATAGGACAAATATCAAAAATTTAAGAGTTTGTCCAGTTCCTTTTTCAACCTTTTCTCTGGGAGATACAGTTCTTCCAAAGACCTGGCAAATGGTACGGGAGTATCGATTCCAGTGCAACGAATGACCGGGGCATCTAAATACTCGAAGAAGTCCTGGGCAATAATAGCGGCCAGTTCTGCCCCGAAACCACCAGTCAGGTTGGCTTCGTGCAAGATCAGCACCTTTGAAGTCTTTTTGATACTGGTCTCTATACATTCCAGATCGAGAGGACATAGGGTTCGCAGATCAACAATATCAGCAGATACCTGCAGTTGCGCAACTACGTCAAGTGCCCAATTTACACCCAATCCATAGGTTAAAATGGTCACGTCGTTACCTTCCATGGCTAACCTGGCCTTTCCCAGGGGCAACGTATAGTAATGCTCTGGAACCGGATCTGAGACTGACCTGTACAGGTATTTATGTTCGAAAAACAAGACCGGGTTAGGGTCTTTCAGACTGGCAATCAACAAGCCCTTGGCGTCAAAAGCACAGGCAGGATACACGATCTTGAGTCCGGGAACATGTAGAAACCAAGCTTCCGGATTTTGCGAATGAAAGGGGCCCGCCCCCACATTTCCTCCGCAAGGCATCCGCACAGTGACGTTGACGTGCTGACCCCAGCGATAATGAAGTTTAGCGAGATTGTTTACAATCTGATTAAATCCACAAGTCACAAAATCTGCGAATTGCATCTCCACCATGGCAGCATGTCCTGCCAGGCTCAAACCCATAGCAGCTCCAAGTATCCCGCTCTCGCAAAGGGGAGTATTGCGAACTCTCCCGGAGCCATATTTATCCAGCAAACCCTCCGTCACTTTAAACACACCTCCGTAGGTGGCAATATCCTGTCCCATTAATACCAGTGAAGGATCGTGCTCCATGGACTGATCCAGCCCCTCAGATATCGCATCCACAAATCTCAAAGTCCGATCTCCGGTAGGTACATCAGGAGATTCGGCTTCCAGACTATCTGGGGCAAAGACATCCTTTAACTCATCTTCAACCGACGATACAGGATCACTGGCAGCAAAAGCCTCCTCAACACTTTTTTGAATGTGATCACTGTTATGCTCCTTCCATTCCTTTATCTTTTCAGTTGTAATAATGCCTTCACTCAACAAACGATTTTCCAGAAGAATGACCGGGTCTCGCTCACGCCATTCTTCGAAGAGCGCGTCGGGAACATACTTAGTACCAGATGCCTCTTCGTGGCCCCTCATTCGAAAGGTCTTACACTCAACCAGGATAGGCTCGGGTTCTTTTCGTAACCTTTGAGCCCAGTGTCTTACAAAGGCATAGACTTCAAGCACATTATTACCGTCAAGTACAAAAGATTTCATCCCGTATCCGTTACCGTGATCTGCCAGATCCTTCACTCTATATTGCTCATCGGTGGGAGTACTCAGTGCATAACCGTTGTTTTCGATAATGAAAATCACCGGTAATTGCCACACAGCGGCTATATTTAATGCTTCATGAAAATCACCCTCACTGGTCCCGCCATCGCCGGTAAAAGCCACCACGATCCTACCTTCATGATCGAGCGTATGTGCCAGTGCCACGCCATCTGCAACGGCCAACTGCGGTCCCAGGTGGGATATCATACCAACCAGGTGATGTTCCAGACTGCCAAAATGAAAAGACCTGTCACGACCCCTCGTAAAACCATGTTGCTTACCCTGCCACTGGGCAATCAGTCTGGATAATGGTATGTCACGTCCGAGAAATATACCCAGGTTTCGGTGCAGAGGAAAGATAAACTCTTTATCATCCATGGCATTTACTACTCCAACAGAAATGGCTTCCTGTCCTATCCCTGAGAACCATTTTGACACTTTACCCTGTCTCAGCAACATCAACATTTTTTCCTCCACCATCCTGGAGTACAACATGTCCCGGTACAAACTGATCGCAGTATCCGCTGCAACATTGTGGCTTAAGTCTGTTATTTTGATCTCAGGATCTTGCATGCTCTGGCATTTTCATGATAGCTCTAAAATTACTATTATACCCGAGGCTCACCCGTCCAGAACATCTGATAAGATCTTGTGTGTCTGGATTTCCGGCAAGCGATCCAGGTGAAGCTTGTAAAAAGTGAGCAAGTCACGAATCAGGTCCTTCCTTTGCGATCTGTTCAGTGTGACCTTATGTGATTCCTCGATGTTGTGGTTCAAACATTCTGATAATAGTTGACTGATTTGAGGGTCCAGGGAATAAACCGGGTGAGGGACCTCTTCGTAGGTACCGGTATACAAGTTAAAATGCGGTGTATCCGCAGAATAACGGCCATGAGGGTAGAAGCCCAGGAATTGACTCAATCGAAGCAGAAAAATAATGTGAATGTTGCCGGTACTCTTTGGGGTTTCATCAAGAAAGCGATAGGTATCCCATAGAAAAGAATAAAGATCTTCATTGGCTTCACTCTCGTTGAAAGTCTTCTGTATGACTTCCGTCATAAACATGCCCACTCCACGCTTTTGGAGGGAAAAAGGCAAATCCAGGTAGTGCAGATGCGATTTGCATTCCTTGATTCTATTTAAGGAGGTGCTGCTTTTGTAATACGCTACCACATCAATCCAGTTCATCAGCTGAAAAAGTGATGCTGGGGTCTTACTCCCGGTCTTGCGAACTCCTCCCACAATAAAACTGCAGGTACCTACCTCCCTGGTAAACAGGTCGAATATGATGCTGGTTTCTCCATATTTCAGGGTCCTGATTACTAGGCCACTTGTCTTTATTAGCATTGCTTAAAAAGTCAACCAGTCGTCAAGAGGGTCCTGAGAGTATTTTCTCTTAGTCTCCATCCGTTGCATCTGACGTTCAATAATCAAT
>JAUILF010000473.1 GCA_030433135.1 Bacteroidia bacterium
TATTACCAGCCTGACAGCAGAACTGACACCGATGGATTTAGATCAGGATGGAGAAGTTGATACAGCGATGGTGACTATCTGGGCCAACGAGTTTGACCGCAGCAGTGCACCAGCCTGTAACAGTGATGACAGCATCTACTTCCGTATTGAGTTGCTGGATGGAGAAGGAGATACCACTTACCTGGGTGACGCAGACAGCCTGGTGCTGACCTGTGACAACCTGGGAACACAACAGATCAGGTTGTGGGTGATCGATGAGAAAGGATCCTTTGATTACTGTGATGTACTACTTGTTGTTCAGGATAATATGGGTGGTTGTCCGGATATACCAGATACAGACAAAGGCATAGTACTGGGTAACATCTATACTGAGGAAGGCAGTATGATAGAAAATGTCAACGTGAATGCAGAGGGGCAAAACCTTGCGGCCAGTATGGTTACCGGGGCTGATGGCGCATACAACTTTGAGGTGCCGGTAGGCTCTGTCTCAACTATTACACCAAGCAAGAACATTGATCCGAATAATGGTGTGTCAACCATGGACCTGATTATCCTGCAAAAGCACATTGTGGGCATGGAACTCATTGAATCGCCATATCGCATGGTATCGGCCGATATCAATAAGGATGGTTTTATCAATGCACTTGACTTGTTGGAAATGAGAAGGTTAATCCTGGGTGAGATCGATGAGTATGAAAATAATACGTCATGGAGATTTGTACTGAAGGAATTTGAATTCATGACTGATCAGCCTCAGGCGGAGAATTTCCCGGAAAGATTGGTCATTGACATGGATCAACCCGAAATGCAGCAGGACTTTATCGGAATGAAGATAGGTGATATGGATCTCGATAGTGACCCAACCAGGAGAGGAGCAAGGTCCGCCGGTGAACTGGTTATGAATGTGGAAGACAGACTGATTGCCGCGGGTGAAAAAGTGATGATTCCATTCACAGTCAATACGGAACTAGCTTACGAAGGATTCCAGTTTACACTACGATTTGATCAGGAGAAAATGAAAGTCCTGGATGTGGTAGAAAATCAAGGCCTGGATCTAACTCGCTCCAATTTTGGCTGGAAGAATGTGGATCAGGGTCGACTGACCGCCAGCTGGAGCAGTGATGCCACCACAAACTTCACCGGTGATATGGTCTTTGGACTGGTGGTTGAAGCTACTGAAGCTACTACATTGAGTAATGTGATCACGTTAAACAGTGATATCACGGCTATTGCCGCATATCCGACGGGAGCTGATCCTAATCAGGTCGCACTGAGGTTTGTTAACGAAATGGGCGAACCGAGTCTTGAACTATCTCAAAACGAGCCTAACCCATTTAGTGAATCAACATTGATCCGGTTTAATTTGCCTCAATCAGCTCCTGCTACATTGAGTTTTTACGATGTAACTGGAAAGCAACTAAAAGTGATTGAAGGTGATTTTACCAGGGGTAGCAATGCTGTAAGGGTACAAGCTTCTGACCTGGGAATCAAGGGAATGGTCTATTACGAACTGGAAGTTGAAGGAGAAACACTGACTAAAAAGATGATTATTTACTAGCAGGTATCTGTATTGTAACTACCGTGCATTAAAAAAGGGGAATACCATAATGGTGTTCCCCTTTCTGCTTCTACAACTAATACAATTAGTTATTTTCTGGTCGAAGTGAACGAACCACTTTTCCGGCTCGCCACATTTCAGAATCAGCCAGTTCTTTGAGTTCGACCTCCAGCTTATCTCGGTAATCTTCCTGACTGTTAGAGTCAATGGATTTTTGCGCTTCATTACCGGAAGCTACACTATCGTAGAGTTTTTCAAACACAGGTTTAACAGCATCCCGAAATTCATCCTTCCAGTCGAGGGCTCCTCTCTGTGCGGTGGTGGAGCAATTGGCATACATCCAATCCATACCATTTTCTGCTACCAGTGGCATCAGAGACTGAGTTAACTCCTCGACGGTTTCGTTAAAAGCTTCCGATGGAGTGTGTCCATGACTTCTCAAAACATTGTACTGTGCTTCAAAAATACCCTGAATGGCACCCATCAGTGTACCTCTTTCACCGGTGAGGTCACTGTACACTTCCCTTTTAAAGGTAGTTTCAAAGAGGTATCCGGAGCCTATTCCGATACCCAGTGCAACCACCCGGTCAAAGGCCTTTCCGGTGGCATCCTGATTGATGGCATAACTCGAATTCAGACCTCTTCCCGCCAGGAACATTCTTCTCAAGGAAGTTCCGGATCCTTTGGGAGCTACTAAAATCACATCTACGTCATCCGGAGGAACGATACCAGTTCGATCACTATAGGTGATACCAAATCCGTGAGAAAAATACAAGGCCTTACCGGCAGTCAATTTTTCTTTGAGCATTGGCCACAGCTCGATCTGAGCTGCATCCGAAAGCAGGTACTGGATGATGGTACCTTTTTCCGCTGCTTCTTCTACTGAGAAAAGCGTTTCACCGGGTACAAATCCATCCTGAATAGCCTTATCATATGATTTCGAAGGACTTCGCTGTCCCACAATTACATTGAAGCCGTTGTCCCTGAGGTTTAAAGCCTGTCCGGGACCCTGTACACCATAGCCGATTATTGCAATGGTTTCATCCTTGAGGACCTCTTTGGCTTTTTCCAGATTAAATTCCTCTCTAGTGACGACATTTTCCTCGACACCACCAAAATTCAATTTTGCCATTTTTGTTTACGTCATTTATTGATAATAAAAAATTATTCTTCCATAGCTGACTCCAGTGAAGCCAGGTATTTGTTGAGGGGTTCCATCGTTTTGGCAATCGCCACACGCCCAGAACGGACAAACTCATAGATTCCCCGCTGTTCAAATGCCTTCAAGAGTGCTTCTGTCTCTGACTGGTGTCCTGTTTTTTCCACCACGATGTAGTCCGGCTCAATACTCAGGATCCGTGCGTTGTGTGACCTGACCAGTTCTTCGGTTTCGTCACCGTTCATAAAGGTCTGAGTTGGAACCTTGTACAGTGCAATTTCCTGATGCAGGATCTCATGCATTTCGTAGTAAAAGGCTTTGATCACATCCACCTGTTTTTCCAAGGCGGCCACCAATTTAGTGATCATATCCTGGTCAACTCTCACGACAATGGTAAACCGATGTATGGTTTCATTGGAACTTCGAGAGGTTGTCAGGCTATCTATATTAATATGTCGCCGGGTAAAAACCGAAACAACCCTTTGCAGTAATCCCGCGTAGTTTTCGGTAAAAACGGTGATTGTATATTCTTTTTTCTCTTTCATTACCTTCTATTTTTCGAGCACGATATCAGTTACAGAAAATCCGGAAGGAACCATAGGGAAGATGTTCTCTTCTTTTTCAACGGCTACATGCAGGAGATAAGGTCCATCATAAGCCAGCATTTCTGCGACAGCTTCTTCGATCTTGTCTTTGTCAGTCAACTTTTTCCCTTTTACTCCAAACCCCTCGGCGATGGTCACAAAATCCGGGTTTTCCAGGGCTATCGATGAATACCGGTTGTCAAAAAAGAGCTGTTGCCATTGCCGTACCATGCCCAGGTACTCATTATCAAGCAATAGTATCTTGACGGCTACATTCCATTGGCTGAGCATACCGAGCTCCTGGATGGTCATTTGAAAACCACCATCACCGATAACCGCAATGACTACTTTTTCCGGCCGGGCCAGTTTGGCTCCAAATGCTGCCGGTAGACCAAATCCCATGGTACCGGCCCCTCCTGAAGAAACCCATTGGTTTGTATCCTTATACTCATAATATCTTGCTGCGATCATTTGGTGCTGACCAACATCTGTCGCGATGATAGCTTGTCCATCCGTTTGTTTGCTTACTTCGCGGATCATCATGCCCATCTTGATCTCACCATCCTTCGCAGGTTCCATATCCCGGCTTATGACCTTTTCCTCTTCAATTTTATCACAATTTCTAAACTCTTCCAGCCAGGCCGGATAAGTCTTGCGGTCGACCAGGGGTAGCAAAGCCTCCAGCGCCATACGGGCATCAGAAAGGACAGGGATGTCAGCAGGGACATTCTTGTTTATTTCAGATGGATCAATCTCAATATGTATCACTTTTGCCTG
>JAUILF010000054.1 GCA_030433135.1 Bacteroidia bacterium
ACGGCTAACGGGTTGTCACCACTATTAAGGGGGGATTCGGATCACAAAATTCATGTTTTTGGATCTCTGGAATTTCAGACTGACTTACAGATAGAGTTTACCGGGGACTTTTGGTTTGAAAGCAGGGATTCGGGACAGACCATTACCAGTAACGGAGTCGCCATCCCAAATAATGCCTACTTCAATGGTACCGGTGAGTACAGATTGCTGGATGCATTGGAGATTAATGACTCCCTAGTATTTAATACGGGTTCACTGGTCGCAAACGATCAAAATCTAATTGTAGAAAGTTTTATTTCCCCTACTGAAGAGCCACGTACACTAGACCTGGGGTCAAGCCATATCACCTTACGAACTCTGGATATGCAATACGATCACCTGCAGTGGAGAATCCATAGCAATGAATTTGAATTGGATGCGGGTACTTCCATTATTGAATTCTTGGGGACTTCAGGTGGCACTTTCGAACATAACGATATGCTGCAGGACTATCAATATCATCACGTGCTATTCAATAACAATTACGCAGCCATCATACAGTATGGTAATCCCGCCAGCAGATTGAGGTTCGTATATGTGGAGGCCAACATATCCGGAGAATTTCGGGGCGCACTAAGTAAAAATGTGCTCAGGCTCAGTCCGGGTTTCACTTATACCTTTGGCCGGATGGGAGATCTTAATTACTTTGAAATTGACACCCTGATTGCAGATGGTGACTGCGATCAGTTTATCAGGATCGAATCCTACCGGGAAGGTCGACCTGTCATCATGACCAGTGGTAGCCCTTATACGGTGCGAAATGTGATCCTGCACGATATTGACTACGAGGGACAGGGTAGAGAATCCGAAGCTTTGCAATCGTTGTTATATGATTCAGACGGTTGGATACAAACAGATACCGCAGAGAGCAGGCAATTGTATTGGGTAGGTGATGCCGGACAATGGACGGATCGGAGCCATTGGTCGCTCAATTCGGGTGGCCCGGGAGGTGAATGTATACCTACACCAGTAGACGATGTGTTTTTTGATGAAAATTCCTTTTCTATCAGTAATCAAAGAGTAGAGAATCACCAAACCGGCTTTGAGGCTGATTGCCGAGACCTGACCTGGACTAATGAGGATGTGACCAACCATTTGTCACTCGGATCAATCAATGTGTATGGGTCAGCTCAAATCACGGACAGACTGGAAGATTTTTATATCGGTCGGTTTGACCTTCGCGGAGATAACGTGGATCAGACCATTGATCTTAACGGCAATATGGTGGGAGCGCTGAGGATGCAGGGTGCGGGAAGTTGGGAATTACTCAGTGACCTGGGGTGTTCTTATATGGCCTTAAATCGAGGAACACTTGACCTGGGATCAGACAATGAGGTCTATGTACAATGGTATGTTACTTCCGGTTATAACGCATTGGATGCCACCTTGATCGGAGGATCTTCACATCTTATGGTTGAGAATAATGGATTTTATTACTCAGGAATGGATCTTGATCTTGACGCCCAGGATATGCTGCTTGAGTTTCTCGGACCATATTGCGAAATGAGATTGTCCTTCCCCTTGGATTTTCACCATGTGCTTTTTTCCAATCAGGGCGGACAAAGTCATGTGGAGACAGGTTATGAATTTAACAACGATGCGGCCACCTTTAATAAACTCGAATTCAGGAACAATGCAGTGATATTTGACACTAATGAATGTGATACGTTACTTTTTACTCCCGGACATACTTACACACTGGAGAGTGGCAGGACACAGACCATCAATGAGCATTGGAGAATCAGAGGAAATAACTGTGGGCGGATCGAGCTGCGGGCGTCTGTTCCAGGTATGAAGGCTGAGACTTTCATGAGTATGGGTGAAGTTGATGGTGACTTTATCCAGATGACAGATCAGAGGGCAACTGGTGGGGCTATCTTTCGTGCCGGAAGCAATAGTACCAATGTCAATAACTCCAATGAAGGATGGCTTTTTGAGGAGAGATCATCTTTCGTGGATTATGGAATATTGGGTGAAGACATTGTATTATGTGAACAGGATTCTCTGGTCCTGAACGAAGATGAAAGTATTGGTGCCAGCTCCTACCGATGGCAGGATGGCACCACGGGACCGACATTCGAGGTAAATGCACCAGGTCTGTATTTCCTGGAAGCCACTTTTGAGGCTGGTGGTTCACCCTGTGTGTTCCGGGATTCGATTCGCATTCTCGAGCCGGAGGATTTTCAGTTGGACCTCGGTGATGATCTGGTGCTATGTGATGGCGATTCTGCTACCATTGGCGCAAATATCGATCTGGTAGGCATTGAATATCAATGGGACCATGGACCGGAGGCTCCTGCTGTTACTGTAGGCCAACCGGGCATATATAGATTGGCTGCAACACTGTCGGGATGTGTAACATCGGATTCCATTGAATTGGTTTACGTGGAGATTCCAGAACTTGATACCAGCCAGCAATTGATGGCTTGTGAAGGAGAAGTCCTTACCCTGGACGTGACAATTCCAGGTGCCACTTATCAATGGTCTTCAGGTGAGACCACTTCCTCCATTCAGGTAACATCCGAAGGTTTGTATGGGATAGTAGTGATTGCCAATGGCTGTGAAGCCAGTGATTCGTTTGATATCACGTTTGTTCAACCACCTGTTTATGACCTCGGACCGGATTCTACAGTATGTGTAGGTACAACTTACACCCTGGATGCGAGTGTCGTGGGAGCACAATATTTATGGGATGACGGATCCACCACCCCGAATATTTCGTTCATGGTGGTTGATGACACAGTCCGATATGTAGATGTTGGTTTCGGCAATTGTATCACCCGTGATAGTATTTTATTATCGGTCAAGCCGCTACCCGAGCTCGATATGTCACCTGACCAAACCATATGTCCAAATACAGGAACTACCGTGAGCGCCATGCACACTGGTGATTCGATCCGATGGAATACGGGACATACCAGCTACAGAATTGAACCGGATATGCCGGGTGAATATACAGCTACAACTTTTCTGGATGGTTGTTCAACCGAAGGGACTGTTAGCGTGGATTTTTATCAAACAGCTTTTGTGTCTTTGCCAGAAGATACCACTATATGTGACGACAGGACACTCATGCTGGACGTCCGAACTCCCAATGCCTCATATCAATGGTCGACTGGGGAATCAAGTGCCCAGATTGAAGTATCCGGAGGGTTGATTGCTGTTACCGTAGATGATGGCAACTGTACTTTCAGCGATAGTATACTGGTGGAAACCAGGTCCTGTGTATTCTTCTCAGCATACAGCCCCAATGCCTTTACACCCAATGGAGATGGCGTAAACGATGGATGGAGCCCCCTTTTGCCTGCTGCTATCCAGATTGTGGAATATGACCTGCAAATATTTGATCGCTGGGGTGGGGCAATCTTTAGTACTGACGATCCGGCTCAATCCTGGGATGGGAAAGTCGCCGGAGAGCTAATGCCCGGCGGAGTCTACCTGGGCTCTGTATATATTGAATATGTAGATGATGATGGCCCCGGAACTTATCAGGAAGGAGTAGACTTTACACTGCTTAGATAAACAAGCTTTTGAGGAAGGTCAGTCATTTTAGATCTGATGTGATTTGACAAAACTGGACTCCCTGCAAACAGATTAGTTTCCGATTTGATGCTTTTTCAGCACCGATGTAAAGGAATTAACCCGTTGTCGTGAACTACCAATGAATCTCATTGTTGTGAATCGTATCTTTGAGATACCATTTTTAAGAAATCCAAAATATCATCAAATGGCAATTAGACTAGGAGAGACTGCTCCCAATTTTACCGCGGAAACCACAGCGGGAAAAATCGATTTTTACGACTGGCTGGGTGACAGCTGGGGATTATTGTTTTCACATCCGGCAGATTTTACCCCGGTCTGCACCACAGAGTTAGGCAGAACCGCTGCCTTGAAAGACGAATTCGAAAAGCGTAATGTAAAAGCATTGGCGGTAAGTGTTGATCCTGTCGACTCCCACCATGAATGGATCAAGGATATCGAAGAGACTCAACACGTTACCATGAATTTTCCCATTGTGGCGGATGAGGATCGAAAGGTATCCATCCTCTATGATATGATTCATCCTGAAGTGACAGAGAAAACAACGGTGCGGACAGTTTTTGTGATTGATCCAAACAAAAAGGTTAAGCTGACATTGACCTATCCGCCTTCGACTGGAAGGAACTTTATGGAGATTTTGAGAGTTATTGATTCTCTTCAGCTAACTGCCTATGAGCAGGTAGCCACACCTGCAGACTGGAAGGACGGCGAGGATGTGGTCATACTGCCATCGGTATCAGATGAGGAAGCTAAAACCAAGTTTCCGAAAGGATTCAAGGTAGTAAAGCCTTACCTAAGAACGACACCACCACCGAAATAGGTGGGGAATGAAATTGGTTTAAAACAAGCCCATCAGGTTATGTCTGGTGGGTTTTTTTATTTTGATCTTGATAATGTTCAAAATACGATATTGTAGGAACCCTTATAAGGACTCATGAAATCAACCACCTCTCTGCATGCGGATCATGAACTCGAAAGAAATCAAGGTATTGCCCCACCACTTTTTCAATCAGTAACTTATTTCGCTGAAAATGAAAAGGAATTTTCCGAAATGGCATCGGAGCCTCTTCATGATGGGTTCTATGGACGATATGGCAACCGCAATGCCAGCAGGATAGCTAGAGTCATCGCCGATCTTGAACACGCCGAGGATGGCCTCATGTTTGCTTCCGGCATGGGTGCCATTAGTAATACCGTATTAAGCTTTGTCCGGGCGGGTGATCACATTGTCGCCCAGAAAAACCATTATATCGGAACCACCAAATTACTGGAAGAGATCCTACCCGATTTTGGTGTGGAGGTAAGTCTTGTGGAGCAGGATCATCCCAATAATTTTGCCAGGGCCATGCAGGACAACACCAGGCTGGTACTGTTGGAATCCCCCGTTAACCCACTACTCACGCTCACTGACCTTGAGGCAGTCGCTTCTCTGGCCAGGTCCAGGGGCATATTGACGATTTGTGATAATACTTTTGCTACTCCCATATTGCAGCAGCCCATCGATCTGGGGATTGACCTGGTGATACACAGTGTCACAAAATATATTGGAGGACACCATGATCTCATTGCCGGTTGTGTTGTGGGAGCTAGGGAATTATTGAAAAAAATATGGTCAATGAACCTGGTGCTGGGTTCGGTGTCAGCCCCTTTTCATTCCTGGCTGGCCCTGAGAGGGATTCGTACCCTTGACCTGAGAGTGCGACAACACTGCCGCTCGGCACTGGCCATTGCCGGGTTTTTGGAAAAAGCACCCGGTGTTGGGAAGGTTTATTATCCAGGATTGCCGTCCCACCCGCAAAGAGCATTGGTCGATAAACAAATGGACGGTCAGGGAGGTGGATTATTGTCCTTTGATCTTAAAGGAGGATATGATGCCGGGGTGCATTTCCTGAAGCATTTGCAGATATTTCAGAATGCAGCCAGTTTAGGTGGTGTGGATTCACTAGCCATTCAACCTGCGGTTATGTGGGGCGGAAGGCTCCCGCAGGAAGTCATCGAAGAACAGGGTTTAACACCCGGGTTAATTCGATTGGCTATTGGTCTGGAAGATACTGCTGACCTGATCCGGGATCTAAGTCAGTCCCTGGAAAAACTTGACAACAGATGATGACCAGAAACTTGATGCTGATACATTTTGCCCTGTGTCTCGGGCTGGGGAACATTTGGGGACAGAGTAGTCAAGATGAACGGCTCCCGAATATCATCTTCTTTTATGTTGATGACATGGGATGGACCGATGTTGGGGTTCAGGGGTCTGACTTTTATGAAACACCTAATATTGACCGGCTGGCCAGTGAGGGAATGAGGTTTACCCATGCCTATGCCAATGCTGCAAATTGTGCACCCTCCAGGGCTTGTATGATGACAGGGCTATATCCTCCACGGCATGGAATTTATACCGTGGCAAATAGTACCAGGGGCAAAAGTGAGTGGCGGAAGATCATTCCGGTTGAAAACAAACAAGTGTTGGACACCTCTCTGTTGACCTGGCCGGCTTATATGCAATCACGTGGGTATGAGACCTGTATAGCCGGTAAATGGCATTTGTCTGAGGACCCTGTCCCTTATGGTTTTGATACCAACTTCGGAGGCTTTAATGCGGGGCACCCACAGTCATATTTTGCTCCCTATGACAATCCCTTCCTCGAGGATGGCCCCGATGGCGAGTACCTTACTGACAGATTGACGGATGATGTTTGCCATTGGCTTGAGACGCATGCCGGGAATCCTTTTTTCCTGTATTTTCCCTTTTACTCCGTACACACACCCATTCAGGCTAAAAGTGAGGATATAGAAAAGTATCTGGCCAAGAAGGAGGGGCAATTTCATAATGATGCCACCTATGCTGCGATGGTGGAAACCGTAGATAAGTCTGTAGGCCGGGTACTGACATTGCTGGAGCAACTGGAGCTGGAAGAAAACACCCTGATTGTATTTTCCTCCGATAACGGACCCTTTGGAGGGGCATCTGTTGCCAGACCACTGAGAGGAACCAAGGGTATGTTTTATGAAGGAGGCATCCGCATACCCCTGATTGTCAGGTGGCCGGGCAAGATACGGGAGGGACAGGTGTCTGAACACTCAGTGATAGGATCCGATCTTTTTGCTACTGTATTGGACATAATGGGAGATGAGAAATTGATTGATGACCTTGATGGACATAGCTACAAGGATGTGCTCCTGGGTGGAGAAACTGAGGAGTGGCCCCTGTATTGGCATTTTCCGGCTTATCTACAGGCATACAATGCTGACCGTGGGTTTGATGATGCCAATGGCAAACCATACTTCCGCACCACACCTTGCAGTGTGGTACAGTGGAAGCAATGGAAATTGATACGCTATTATGAAGATGGCAGTGAGGAATTGTATCATCTTGGTAGTGATATCAGTGAGGCCAGGAATCTGGTTGGTGAAAACCAGGAGATGTATGATGAACTAAAGGTTATGCTCGATACCTGGCTGATCTCAACCGGGGCCGAGATACCCACCGAAGTAAATCCGGCTTTTGACCCGCAGCTTCGAGATTAGTCCGACCGGAATCTCATGGATCGAGCACAAAAATATACCCTGGTAGCATTTTATGGTAAGAAGTCACAAGCGTTTTCCCGACTGATCAAGACCATACAATCAAAAGTGTTCGAATCAGATCTTGGTGACAGCTTTCAGCCATATAGTGTGGAGCAAATCCATGCGACTCTAATGGGGCTCGAGACGATGGAATGGGAAGGTGAGGTAGTTAATCTCAATATTTGGGAAGAACTGGGCCTGCCACAAAAAATGAATTTCCATAATGTGGTTGCCAATGTGAGCAGGGCAGTAGGAGGACTTAGTGTGGGATTTGGTGGAATTAATATAGCGTCTGATCAACAAACTTTGGTCACGCATGGACAACCCAAACGAACTTTCGGAATTGATCCCGATAGAGGGAAGGTGGTTTTGAATGGCTGGCCCGTTGTCGTTGAGCCGGCTGGTCATGTGCTTAGTGATGCTATTTGGAATCTGCGATTGACCCTCTTTGAACAACATCAGATGAGACACCGGTATCACAGGTTCAGGGATAACGATGTCTTTATGGTACTGGGCAATCTGAAGACACCCGTAGAAGGCAGAAGAATGGAGGAATTTGTCCAAAAATGCTCTGAGGTGCAGGAAAAAGTCCGTTTAATGTTGGATCGGTCAGAGACATTGTTCGAAAAGCTAAGTCCGGATGTTGTTCAGGTGATCGGGTATACAGATGATGCCCTGCCATTTGATTCGACTCGTGTATATCCCCTGAAGGTTCTGGACAATGAGTCTTTTCTGCTGGATGCCGGACTGATCTGATGAACCACGTTGAACCGGGAATATGCATTAGACTTTCTGTTGCGAACTAAATCTGCTGCAAATACGGGCACATAAGTACTTTTTGATTCTCACCATGATGGTAACCATGTCCTACCCACCCGCTTTCGCGGTTCCCTCATTTCGAGCACTGTCGTACTCGACTCTGCGAGATCATTCGGTCATGAGTCAAAAAGTCCTTGGAGCACCCGTCTTTATTGCATCTTTAGCTCTCACGACGAAACTCCACTACATAATTCCCGGTTAAACCAAAACGCTATGAAGACCATAAAAGCCTATATCATTTTAAGCCTGGTGATGCTGGGACTCGTCAGTCACTTTGACCTTACAGCCATCACTCCGGTTGATTCCAACCGAAATACGACGACCAACTTCACTGGACAAATCATGCATGAAAATGAAGTCTTATTGACCTGGGGTCTTGAAAACCAGGATCTGACACTGAAGAGTTTCTCTTTGGAAAAAAGTGAAGATGGATCGGTATATGAGTCCTTAACCAATGACGTTTTTCCCGTTCATACAGCTTCCCACATGTATGCTGATCTCTACAATGGTGTGGACACATACTACCGTCTCACGGGGAGGACCGTTGATAACAGGACCATCATTCTTGGGTCTATCCGTGTTGCCGGTAATGAGATCCATCACCTGGTTACGGACAAGGAATCGATTTCTCTCAAGTTTGTCGACACCTTGTTCCACCAATAATCATTTTTTTGGTATCAAGTAGTGAAAAGATCATCTACTGACCGCTTCAAAGTAGCCGGTATTGTAATTTTTCTGAACGTTGTTCCAGGGGAAACAGCGGCCATTCATCGCGATGTATACACCCATCGGTTTGCACTGGGCAAAAGCCAAAGCACTGCCAATATTAAAGAATCCATCTGATGAAGTACCAAAAGTATACGGGATCATGGCTCCGGTCAAAATGATGGTCTTTTCCAATGTCTTAGACGCTATGAACTGAGCGGTTCTCACCATGGTATCAGTCCCATGGGTAATGACAACTTTCTCATAAGCTGATTGCTCACAATATTGCACGATCAGTTTTCGGTCGGCCTCAGTCATTTCGAGGCTGTCTTTCATCATGATGGTTTGTACTTCTACATCTACGGCACAACGTCCGCGTTTGAGCATATCATCGACGTGCGTTTTGAAAAATGTCAGGTCTCCCGTTATATAATTATACTCCTTGTCAAAAGTACCTCCGGTAATCAGGATCTGGATCATAACCCGCAATTATTGTATATGCTAATGTAGTAAACGGAGGTAAATCTCAGTACCAGGATGAAGGATATGGTCTACACTGCGATATGGTCTACACTGCGATATGGTCTACACTACTTTATCAGCACAACTACTACTGGCAAAGGCGTTGGGTTTGGCCCGAAACACAAAACCCATGCTCAGGATATATCCCATAGCTTCTTTCAAGGCCGTGTTAGACTGGAAGTTGGGGTCGGTGTTAATATCAGCATGGACCTCGAGCTCAATCTTGTATTTGTCGAGCAAGTCACAAAGAGCATAGGCTACTTCGATAGATTTCGAAACCTCAATAATCAGACGCTCCTTAAGCGACATGGTCTGGTGATCCGTCGCATTGTTTATGAACATGAATCCTCCCTTCTTTTCCCGCAGGAAAACAATGACCGTAGCAAATTCAATTTTACTGCGATACACCTGTGAATCCGTTCCAATACAGACTTTTAATTTATTTCCCTTCCTGGTTTCTTCAATGATGGTTTTTTCGACCGCCTCCTTGATAGGCAGGTCAATAGTGACCCCGTTTAATCTGCGCCATCTGGTTTGCATGGTAAAAGCTTAGCTGATCCTCCATTTACGGAGATATTTTTGAAAAATGGTAAATCTTCCACCGTAAGGTAAATAAAACTGGTGAGCCCCTACATATGACAAATTATAATTAAGTATTAAATATTGGGCCGGAATGGCAAAATTTCGTTGATAGCCAGTTAACGTCAAATGGTTTCTCTTTTCGTTTTCCCATTGTCTAGGCACTTAGAAGGAACATAGCCGTTCCCGTTTTTTTTGGAAAACGCGGGACTTGTCTGATAAGTAGGGATGACATGGCTGAAAAGAACCCAAATGAAACAATAATGATTTTAGTGTCAAGGTACTAGCTACCCGGATGACATCGATGAATGCACTCCTGAAAGCAGAAACTCTGAGATAATTCACTATTTTCGCTGCCATATTTTGACGCACGATGAAAATAGGTGTACTAGCAGAACAACAAGACAAACGCATAGCCATTGTCCCAGCTGTAGCCAGCAAACTTCTCGCTCTTGGTGTTGAGATGTGCCTGGAAAAAGATGGTGGGATTCAATCTGGCTTTGCAGATTCCGATTATGAGGGAGTCGAATGCCTCGATCGACAAATGGTAAAAGACCAGTCTGATGTATTAATCACTATACATCCGCTACCTGAAGAGGAGTTGACAGGACTGTCTAATGACACCCTGCTTATTTCCGAATTCAAGCCCTTTTTTCACCAGGATGTTGCGGAAAAGTTGAAAAAACATGGGTTGCGTGCCATCAGTATGGATATGATTCCAAGAACTACCCTGGCTCAATCCATGGATGTATTGAGTTCCATGGCGGCTATTGCCGGTTACAAGGCCGTGCTTGCGGCTGCTGCCAGGTTACCCAGGTACTTTCCCATGATGATAACCGCTGCCGGAAGTATCAAGCCCTCCAAGGTGTTGGTTTTGGGAGCAGGTGTAGCCGGGCTCCAGGCTATCGCTACTGCACGTCGTCTCGGCGCTCAGGTAGAAGCTTTTGACACCCGGTCTGCAGCCAAGGAAGAAGTATTAAGTCTCGGTGCGAAATTTGTCGAGGTCGAAGGTGCCAAAGAAGACACAGGTGCCGGTGGTTATGCCGTAGAGCAAGATGAAGACTTTCTGAAAAGACAGCGAGAAGAGGTTCAGAAAAGGGCCATGAACGCAGATGTGATCATTACTACCGCCCAGGTTCGAGGGAGGAAAGCACCTGTATTGGTTCCCACTGACACAGTGGAGAAAATGAAGGATGGTTCCGTGATAGTGGATCTGGCCGCTTCTACCGGAGGTAATTGCGAGGTTACGCGAAACGGAGAAGTCTATCAGTACCATGGCGTCTGGATCATTGGTGACTCAGACCTGGCTGCTGACATGCCCCAGGACGCAAGTACCCTTTATGCCAACAATTTGTTGAACTTCCTCAAACTGGTGATCGAGGATGGTGACCTGAATCTCGACATGGAAAACGAGATTGTTTCATCTGCCTGCATTACTAAATAACACAAAGCATGGAAACAGCACTAGAGTTTTTTAACGAACAACTGATCATGATCTACCTGTTGATCTTCACGATCATCCTGGGTTTTGAAGTGATATCCAAGGTACCTACTGTGCTTCACACTCCTCTGATGTCAGGTGCCAATGCTGTCAGTGGAGTGGTGATCATCGGCGCTATCCTGTTGGTTCGCCAGGCGGAACCTACTGATTATGTACAGCTGTCCCTGGGGACATTTGGTGTTATCCTGGGTATGGTGAATGTGATAGGAGGTTTTACGGTGACTGACCGAATGCTCGAAATGTTTAAAAAGAAAAAGAAATAATCCATGCTGATCGATACTTACATTAACCTTAGTTATCTGGTTGGAGCTGTAGCATTTGTCTGGGGGCTGCGTCTATTAAGTTCACCGGATACAGCTCGTAAGGGAAATATTCTGGCTGGAATCGGAATGGGGATTGCTATCGTAGCCACATTGGTTGCTCCCCTGACCGGCGCTGATAATAATTACCTGTGGATCTTTGGCGGTTTCGTGATTGGTGGCTTTGCAGGTTGGATTGCGGCTAAGAAGATCCAGATGACCGCCATGCCACAAATGGTTTCTGTATTCAATGGCCTGGGTGGTGCTTGTGCCACAGTCCTTGCGATGGCAGAATTGATCAAGTATTACGATGGCATGATGCAGATGAGCCTGGGTCAGTTGAGCATCGTTTTAGTCACACTGCTGATTGGTGCAGTATCATTTACCGGAAGTATGTTGGCATTTGGTAAGCTGGATGGCTTTATCAAGGACAAGCACGTTATTTTGCCCGGACATACCATAGTCAATTTGGTATTACTAATCGCCGTACTGGTGTTGGCGGTGATACTTATCGTTCAGGGTCAGACTGCCGGCATTGTGATGGCGGTGATATTCCTGGTACTGGCGTTGATCTACGGTTTTTCCTTTGTTGCGCCCATCGGTGGAGCAGATATGCCCGTGGTTATTTCCCTGCTTAACTCTTTTACCGGGTTATCAGCAGCTGCTGCCGGCCTGATCTACGGCAATCAGATTATGCTGGTGGGGGGAATTTTGGTAGGTGCTGCCGGAACAATCCTCACGGTACTCATGTGTGAAGCCATGAACCGGTCACTCATGAATGTGATTATTGGTGGCTTTGGAAGTGCAGGTGCAAGTTCCAGTGCAACCGATGGAGATCAGGTGGCCAAGGTAGCTACCATTACCGACGCATCGATCCAGATGTTTTATGCCAATTCCGTCATGTTTGTGCCCGGGTATGGTTTAGCCGTAGCCCAGGCTCAGAAGGTTTTGAAAGAGTTGGATGACCTCCTTGAAAATAACGGCGTAGATGTAAAATATGCTATTCATCCTGTGGCAGGCCGTATGCCAGGCCACATGAATGTATTGCTGGCGGAAGCCGATGTTCCCTACCCGAAACTATTGGATCTTGATGATGCCAATGCAGCGTTAAAAGATACAGATACCGTGGTCATTGTCGGGGCTAACGACGTAGTGAATCCGGCTGCCCTTGACGATCCCGGAAGCCCCATTTACGGTATGCCGGTTTTGGAAGTATGGAATGCTAAGAATGTGATCGTATTAAAGAGAAGCATGAGTCCTGGCTATGCAGGCATTCAGAATCCACTTTTCTTCCACGATAAAAATCGCATGTTATTTGGAGATGCCAAAGACTCCATTCAGCAACTCGTGCAGGAAGTGAAGGATATGTAGCCCGGTTAGGGGTACTTATCTTACTTTTCCTAAAAACAGACAGAGAGAGGCCATCCCGGTTTTACATACTAGTTCACATCTAAATTCGCATGTGATGATGTCGCGTTTCCTAATATTAATTCTGATGCTTCTGAGTCAATTGGGTTTTGCTCAGCAGGGTATCTACGAAGCTTTGAATCTGATCGGGCTTTCTTTTACAGAAGCGGAAACGGATAGCATGAGTGACGGAGTATCAGGCTACAGGTCTGACTACGATGCATTGCGGGAGCTACCACTTCCCAACGAAGTATCACCATCTCTGTATTTCAATCCTTTGCCTTTTGGTTTCGAACCATCCCAGCACCAGAACACCATTGAGTGGAAGATACCTGATGACATAGACCTTCCCGACAATAGATCTGAGTTGGCTTTTTATTCCGTTAGTCAACTGGCTTCACTGATTGAAAAGCAAAAGATTACCAGTGTCGAACTCACAAGATTTTTTCTTGAACGGTTGAGGAATTATGGAGACACCTTGGAATGTATCATAACCCTAACTGATTCGCTTGCCCTTGCCCAGGCGGTCAAGGCTGATGCGGAGATCGCTGCCGGACTGTACCGGGGTCCATTGCATGGTATCCCATATGGAATCAAGGATTTGTTCTCTACTCCCGGTTATCGCACGACCTGGGGAGCCATGCCCTACAAGGAACAGCAACTTGACCGGACTGCAACGGTAGTCAGGAGGCTGGAAGAGGCAGGGGCCATATTGGTGGCCAAACTAACCCTTGGTGCCCTGGCCTGGGGAGATGTATGGTACGGAGGAACCACGCGAAATCCATGGAACCTCAAACAGGGCAGCAGCGGATCTTCAGCCGGATCGGCCTCAGCCACCGCAGCCGGTCTCGTACCTTTTGCCATCGGTACCGAAACACTGGGATCTATCGTATCACCCTCCACCCGCTGCGGCACAACCGGTTTGCGTCCGACTTTCGGGCGGGTATCACGATATGGGGCCATGGCTCTCAGCTGGACCATGGATAAGATTGGTCCCATTTGTCGCAATGCATTGGATTGTGCTCTGGTATTTGACGCCATTCGGGGAGTGGATTCCAGGGACAGATCTACCATTCCCGCTTCATTCAATATTCAATTCGACAGCATTACTGAATTGAAAGTCGGATACTTTGCCAACCTGTTCCCCGGTAACCAGGCAGCAGAGATCACTGATCCTACGCTACTCGAGCTGGAGACGTTGGGAATTGACCTTGTTCCGGTAGACTTCAAACCTTCAGTGCCGATCTCTCAGTTGAGATTCATCCTGAATGCGGAAGCTGCAGCGGCGTTTGATGAGTTGACCAGATCCAACCGGGATGATGAGATGGTAAGGCAAATCAAGCGAGCCTGGCCCAACACTTTTCGGCAAGCCCGGTTGATACCAGCAGTTGAATACCTGCAGGCAAACCGATTGAGAACCCTGCTCATTGAAGAACTACATGAACTGTTCCAGGAATATGATGTGATTGTTACTCCTACATTTGGAGGAGATCAACTCACTGCCACAAACCTGACCGGGCATCCCGCCCTGGTGTTACCTAATGGATTTGACCAGAATGGAAGGCCCGGTAGTATAACTTTTTTGGCTAACCTTTTTGATGAGGCAAGTCTCTTGATGCTGGGACATGCCTATCAATCAGGCACCGACTATGAGGACAAGCACCCGGAATTGTTCCGTTAATGCCTCCCACTGTTTTATCTGGCTACAATCAGTTTCTGCACCAGATTTTTATCGCCAGATTGCACCCTGGTCACGTATAACCCATGAGGCAGGGACGATATATCCACTTCACCACCCCACTCGACTACAGGTGACAACACCAAATTACCCATCAGGTCATAAATTTCCACCTGATCTACCCGGTCAAGATCACTCGATAATTGTATGGTAGAAACAGCGGGATTCGGTGAAAACAGGTGGTCATCGTAATCTGCATAATCTGTAACCGGCACATTACCACCGAAGGATACCTCATCAATCACGAAGAATGATTCGCTATCAGCCTGTGTAGGGTCGTTAGTCGAAATAAATAGAATTATTGCAGTGTCAACTGGTTCTTCACTAAGATATTGAATGGGGATTTCGAAAGGAGTGTATTCACTACTGCCACCAACAGTAACAAATACTCCAAATCCAACAGCACTGTCAGTTTCGGTGGTAAATGAGTTAGCAAGCATTACAGTCGCCAACAAACTATCATTCGCATCACCTTCATATTTGTAATACCCTGTCAGTGCATCTGGGCGCTCACCACAAGAAGTCACTTGAAACATATCGGTGATCGAAACAATCGTATCTCCAGTCAACTTTGCAGCATAATCAGTTCCCAAAGCTCCCGGTTCATACTGTTCAAGGCCACCAAATAGATCTATGTCGATCGTATCAGCATCCAGAAAATCCTCAAAAAAATCTGAAAAGACAATCTCGATTAAACGAAATGCAGAGAACCACCCTTCGGGCAAAATGATTGGGGTGGTGATTACAATATCACCCAGCTCTGCTTCAAAAGTATCGGTCATATCGACCCAGGTTTCAAAGCCACCGTTGATCACTTCACACTGGCCAAAACTCTGTTTAGATTGAAAAGAAAAAAGAAGTAAAAAAAGAAAAGGTACAACTGCTCTCATAACATATTATATTTTTTGTAAATATATAAAACTTTGAGAGGTCCGTATCCCAAATATACATTGTTTTAAAGGAGGTTTTTACATTAAAATTGTGATATCTGAAAGCTGGTTAGCCTGTTAGCTGGTTAGCCTGTTGGCCTGTTGGCCTGTTAGCTGGCTAGCCTGTTGGCCTGTTAGCCTGTTAGCCTGTTGGCCTGTTAGCTGGCTAGCCTGTTGGCCTGTTAGCCTGTTAGCCTGTTGGCCTGTTAGCTGGCTAGCCTGTTGGCCTGTTAGCTGAAGCCAATAAGCCAATAAGCCAACAAGCCAATGTGCCAATGTGCCAATAAGCCAATGTGCCAATGTGCCAATAAGCCAATAAGCCAAAACAATAGCCGTGCTCCTGCATTTAGATGATATGAAAATGTACAAACGATCCTGGCAACAGGTGGTGGAAGCGGATATGCCCGAAGTCTGGGAGTTCTTTTCCCGGCCGGAAAACCTGATACGACTCACTCCTGAAGATATGGACATCGAAGTAATCACTGACATCAATGGTGTGGAAATGCACGAGGGCATGATCATTGATTATGTAATGACACCTGTACCCCGCATCAAAACCAAGTGGACAACCAGAATTACCAAAATTGAAAAATTCAAGTATTTCATTGATGTTCAGGAAAAAGGGCCTTACAAAAAGTGGCATCACGAGCATCACTTTCGGCAAGGTGATGAAGGTATCCTCATGTCGGATATTGTCTATTACTCAATGCCTTTGGGCTTCCTGGGTGATATCGCCAACTCCATCTACATTAACGCCAGATTGAATGATATCTTTGCCTATCGCAAACAAGCTATAGATGAAATCTTTCATGGCAAAGACCAGTAAGTACCTACACCTTTATCCCCGAAGCCTGGTACTTCTGTTATCGATGCTATTTATATGTAATTGCCGTATGTCCAGTCAACAATCCGATCATTCTGATGCCAATCACCTGATACATGAAAACAGCCCCTACCTGTTGCAACATGCCTACAATCCGGTCGAATGGTATCCGTGGGGGGAGGAGGCCTTGAATAAAGCCAAGGAAGAGAATAAGATGATGATCATCAGTATCGGGTATGCGGCCTGTCACTGGTGCCATGTGATGGAACACGAGTCTTTTGAAGACTCACTGGTAGCGTCAATCATGAATGAAAACTTTGTCTGTATCAAGGTGGATCGCGAAGAGAGGCCGGATATTGATGATGTGTATATGTCAGCCTGTCAACTGGCATCCGGGGGCGGTTGTGGTTGGCCCCTTAACGCATTTGCACTACCGGATGCACGGCCGGTATGGGCGGGAACGTATTTTCCCAAAGATCAATGGATGAATGTGCTTTCGCAGTTCAACAATATGTGGAAAAATGAAAAGGACAAACTGCTGGACTATGCCGATCGACTGACTTCCGGCATTCAACAGCAAGATGAGATTATCGCCGGCACTCCCCAGCCCTTTGAGAAAGACTACGCTGACCGGATGGCAGAAAACATGATCCTCCGGGTCGACATGCAGCACGGTGGACGGCAAGGTGCTCCAAAGTTTCCGATGCCAAACAATTATGCTTACTTACTGGCCTACCATAAAATGACCGGGCACGAAAAAGCGCTGGAAGCTGTCGAAATCACGCTAAGAGAAATGGCCGAAGGCGGCATCTATGATCAGCTGGGTGGTGGTTTTGCCCGGTATTCTACGGATGCGGAATGGATCGTACCCCATTTTGAAAAAATGCTATATGACAACGGCCAATTGCTGAGCCTCTACAGTCAGGCTTTCCAGTTGACGGGCCAGCCGCTTTATGAAAAAGTGATCCATGAGACCATTGGATGGATCGACCGTGAAATGACACATCCCGGAGGTGGCTTTTATTCCTCACTGGATGCGGACAGTGAAGGTGAGGAAGGAAAGTTTTATGTGTGGAGTGAATCCGAAATCGACTCCCTTCTAGAGAAGGATGTGGCCGAGATTTACAAAAAATACTATACGGTTACATCTGATGGAAACTGGGAAGGAACCAATATCCTATACCGGGAGATACCTGAGGATGAAATATTGGCAAGCTTCAATCTGAACAGCGAAGCTCTAACTGAGTTGATAGCAGCTGCCAATCAGACACTGTTTGACCAGCGGGCAAAGAGAGTCAGACCCGGTCTTGATGACAAGATTCTCACCAGTTGGAATGCTCTGATGATCAAAGGTTTGGTGGACTCCTACCGGGCAACCGGTCGACAGGATTACCTGGACAAGGCCATCCGGAATGCGACATTCATCAAGGAAAATATGATGATGGACGATTATCGTCTCATGCGGAACTTTAAAGATGACCAGGTCAAGATCAACGCTTTCCTGGATGATTATGCTTTCCTGATCGAGGCCTATATGTCTCTTTACCAGGTTACATTTGATCAAAAATGGCTCAATGACAGCAAGGAACTGGCTGATTACAGCCTGCAGCATTTTTTCGATGACAGTTCCCATTTTTTCAACTATACTTCTGACCTCGACCCACCCCTGATAGCCCGTAAGAAGGAACTGGGCGATAATGTAATACCCGGATCTAACAGTGCCATGGCACGCAATCTGAATATATTGTCACATTATTTCGAAGACAAGGAATACAAGGAGATCTCCGATGCACTGATGTTTGCCCTGGTAGAACCCATCATGCAGTCAGGTCAGACCAGCTTTTATTCCAACTGGGCATTGTTGTATCTCGAAAAAATGCATCCAACTTATGAGGTGGCCATTGTAGGTAATGATTATCAAAACCGGCTACAGGAGATGCAAAATGCTTACCTGCCCAATGCGGTTTTTATGGGTGGAGAGACAGAAGGTGACCTTACCTTGCTGCAAGACAAGTTGCAGGATGGTCTTACCATGATTTATGTATGTCAAAACCGGGTGTGTCAACTTCCGGTGGAAGATCCACAACAAGCCCTGGATCAGATGAACTACCTGAAGTAAATCATTTGCCTGCAACTCCCGTGTCTGATGCAGCCCGTAATTCGATGATGCGGTCATCATGATCCTGTACTATTTCCAGGGCATTCTGATTGCTTTCCTGGTTTGAGGTGGCAATAAAAACCCGTCCGTCGGGAGCCATCATCACATCTCTCAGGCGTCCAAAAGAATAAGTGAGGTACTCATCCACGGATTGCACGGCATCCCCCTCTGGAGACAGGTGTGCCACCAGTAACCTCTGCCCTTCCGAGCCATTGCCCGATTTGAGCGTAGCTACCAGGAGTGAATGGCGCCACTCAGGTATCGATGGATGATCAAAATATTCGATGCCCGTTGGGCCTATGGTCGGTGTCCAGGAGTAGATCGGTTCCACAACATTGTAATTTTCACAGAACCGCTCTTCCGACCAGCCATCGCAAATACCCTGAACATTGGGAAATCCATAGTTGCGACCTGGTAAGATTATGTTGATCTCGTCATCATTGGAAGATCCATGCTCAGAGGAGTACAAGTTGCCATTAGAACCCCAGGCCAGACCCTGGGGATTCCTGTGCCCCAAGGTGTACAGCGAATTGCCCGGTATCGGATTGTCCCGAGGAATGGATCCATCCTCATTGAGGCGGTGTATTTTTCCATTGTAACGGTCCTGCTTCTGGGCTGCCTTGCGACTATAGGCATCACCGATACAGAAGTACAATTTTTCATCAGGGCCAAACACCAGGCGGGAACCGTTATGACTCTTATTGCCCTCCAGATCGCCAATCAGCACTTCCTCACCAACCACCTTGAGACTACCTGTATCAACGGTATATCTCACCAGGCGTGACTTGTATAATTCAAAAGTATAATGCCCATACAAATAGGGCTTCACAGGGTAATCAGGGTGTACGGTAAAACCATGCATCCCTGAATTATCACTCGATTCAAATACATCCGTAATCTGGTGAACCACTCTGATTTTTCCCGTGCCGGGATCCAGTCGTTTGATCGCCCCTCCCCTTTCATTAAACCAGATTTTACCTTGCACCCAAACCAGTTCCCAGGGTAATCTCAATCTGGAAGCCACTACATTCACCTCAATTTGCGTCGAATCAAGGGAAATTACCGCCGGCGGAGTCAGTCTTCGTTTTTGCACTTCAACCATCGAATCACGCGGATGAAGCGCAAAGATGCCATCACCGGCCAGGCCGGGTCTTCCATAAACATCAGCATTGGATGTTGCCACGTAGATCTCGCCCTGTGGGGTTACCATGACATCCCTGATACGACCCAGCGTATTGACTGCCATATCATGTTCTGCCGTTATCTGAATGCCATCCTGCGACAATTGAACCACCTTCACCCGCTGACCTTTGAGACATGCAACCAGCACCGAGTTTTGCATAAACGATAGGTCATGATCTCCGGAGTATGCCATTCCACTAGGCGCCACGGTAGGTGTCCAGCTGGTCAGGGCATAATTCAGTCCATCACCTCCACAACTGTCGCATGTCCCGGATTGCAAGGGCCATCCGTAATTGCCTCCTGGTTCAATCCGGTTAAGCTCGTCATTGCTGAATGTCCCATGTTCAGATACATAGACTCCCTGTGGTGTAGCAACCAGTCCCTGGGGATTACGAAACCCCATCGCATATACAGGACCTGGACCAGGGTTATCTTTCGGGATGGACCCATCAAGATTAAACCTCAAAACCTTGCCCTTCAAATCCTGATCATCCTGCGCCGCATCACTGTCAGAACCCTCACCGGTAGTCAACCAGAGTTTACCCTCAATGATGTCCAGTCTGCCGCCATTACTGATAGAAAATGCAGGGATACCATCCACCACGATCTCCGGTGAATCGAGGGTATCATGCTGCAAACTCCAGGCTTCGATACGGGTCCAGATGCTGTCTGACTGGTAATAATTATACGCCAGGAATACCGTAGTGTCCGTTTCTGCCCGATGCACAGCCAGTCCCATTAGTCCGGCCTGAATTTCCCTTGCTAGGGTGGTAAACTGCTGTAGTACCTCTCGTTCGCCGGTCTTCAGGTCCAGCTTGCTTACTGTCCCACCCAATTCCGTAAAAAGAATGGTCCCCGGAGCAAGGTACTCCATCTCCCACGGTATGGTTAGTCCCTCAATAACAGGCTGAGAATCAGTGTACCACTGCATGACTGGTGGCTCATCATCACCATCCGACCGATTGAGAAAAACCACCAGCAAGACAGCGGCAATGACCAGCACAGACCATAAAATGATTTTCAACAGGCGTTTTGACATGGGCAGTTTGATCTGGCTGGTTTCGTTCTTTTTATCTTTTGCTCAGTAGCAACAAAAATTATTGATTAGGTGCGTACCCGGGCTACACCGGGCCTTTTTCATATTTATATGAACATTGCCTATCTGAAATATGCACCTTCCTGGAGCTAATTCTAAATTCCTAAAGAACTGATTCCAACCTTCAGTTCTCAGTTTGTGCTGGAGGGTCGAGTTCAATATTTTCATATTCATAGCTCTTGAGTCTCAAGTACTTTTCGTTGAGCTTCGACAAAGATATACAGAGTTGTCGTCAGCACAACTTTTTCACGGCAAGTGACAGGTTGATTGGAATGGCAATTATAATACCTTTGCCGCTCAAATGAAACAGTCACTGCTCATCCTGGTTTCCATTACCGTTGGTACCCTCCTGCCTTATGGACACCAGTTTGTATACCTGATCAAGTATACCCTGATGACCATGTTGTTTTTTGCTTTCCTGAACATACGGTTTCAGCCCAGTATGCTTCGGAAGGCACATCTTTACCTACTCGCTGTTAACGTCATCATACCCCTGGTGTTATATGTGATCATAAAACCCTTTGATCACACCATGGCGTTACTGGCGTTTGTCCTGGGAATTTGTCCCACTGCAGCAGCTGCACCAGTAGTCGGGCAATTTATGCGCACGGATATCACATTTATCACGACCAGTGTATTGTTGACTAATCCTTTTGTTGCAGTGATCATTCCCCTCATTTTGCCGTCTTTATTGCCTGTTACCACAGAAATATCGACGATGGATGTTCTGCTCCCAGTGCTGATGGTAGTGGGTATCCCCCTGGTACTCAGTTTTCTGATCAAGAATGTAAGTTCAGCTGCTACTGATTATCTCCTGCGTTTTAAGATGATTTCTTTCTATCTGTTCCTGCTCAATGTCTGGATAGGCAGTGGCAAGGCCACCCATTTCATCCTGCACGAGAATACCCATGCTATCGAGGTCATCCTTTCAACTGCTGCCGTTACAGCAGCCATCTGTCTAATCCAGTTCCAAACCGGCATGAGACTTCATCTGGGTAATGCTCCCCTGGCATCGGGCCTGGCCCTGGGACGGAAGAACACCATGTTTGGGCTATGGTTGGCGCTGACATTCATCGAACCCGTAGTGGCTATGGGTCCGATTTTTTACATCCTCTTTCAAAACCTCTTTAACACCTACCAGATCTATCTCGTTGAGAAGAAGCTGGTCAAGACCTAAAGGTTTCTGCTCATGACGCCAACTTACGGTAAGTAGGGATTACAGCTGAAACGCAAGTACCCTGATCGGTATCAATCTTTACTTTGGTCTTTAATTTGGCTGCAAAAGCTTTAATCAGACTGTAGCCAAAATGATCCCCATCCATACCTTCCTTATCCAGTCCTATACCATTGTCACGCACACTTAGAAACAAGCCATCGTCCTGTTCCGTAAGATTGACTTCGATAGAACCCTCATCGGTGGGAAATGCATACTTAAGGGCATTAGTTATGAGTTCATTTACGATCAACCCGATAGGAACAACAGTATCCACATCGAGCGTAATATCATCGATGTTGCTGTTAATGATAACCCCCCGATCATTCGCCTGATACATCTTTTGCAGTCCTTCCAGAAGTTGGTCCAAATACAACTTCATGTTAATACCACTAAGGTTATCCCGGTGGTACAGGTTCTGATGGATCAAAGACATCGACTGTACCCTGCTGCGACCGTCCTTCATAATTTCTTTAGCCGCTTCGTCCTCTACCCTCCGTGACTGCAAGCTCAACAGTGA
>JAUILF010000055.1 GCA_030433135.1 Bacteroidia bacterium
CCCTATACCTACGAAGAACTACAAGGCCTGGTGCCCCGGCCTCTGAGTCCGGTGGATGATTGGAAATTGACAGCCAGTCATAGCGAGAGCATACGAAAAGGCAGTACGGGTTCACCGCATGGGGCATTGACTTATGAGGGATGGACCACTGGCAGTACCCAGGAAGCAGGGATGTGGTTTCAGGTGGAGTTGCCCGATATCCACCGCATCACCGAATTAACTTTCGTTTCCCCGCCGGTCAGTCGGGGATGGCGGGAGGGATCCCCACCCCCTTTGCAGACCTATCCACATGCCTATACACTTTCGGTATCAACTGATGGCAAGGAATGGACCGACCTGATTCCTTCCGGGCAGAGCACCGAAAACCCCAGCCGGATTCGGTTTGAGCCTACTGATCTTAAGTTCCTGCGCATAACTTTAACCGAATCCCTGGAAGCAATAGAAGGAGAAAGATTTGGTAGAAAGCACGTTTATGAGATTCCGTGGGTCATGCGTGAAATGGTGCTTTGGGGATGGAAAGACAATGCCCTTGTCTATTAAAATCCTCTGAACCCGGATACTGTTTCAACTACCGATTCCATGGAAAATCCATGGTGGGTGTATTGACATATCTTTCCATTTCGATCTCCAGGACGGTGCCTGACCCGGGTTCCAGCAAAATCCTCACCGATGCATCATCGATGGGCAGACGTTCATCGTTAAGAGTCATGCTAACAAGCTGATGTTCGCCATACGCCCCGCCCTGGATAATTAGGGTACGCTCCTTTAGCGGGTTGAGGTTTACAGCATGGACTCTGACCATTTTATCCGTCATTGCATCGACCAAGACCGCAACATCTTCTGGTACTCCGGCGCGTCTTTTTTCTCCATCAAAATAGCGAAGACGCGTATGAAAGGGTGGTGATCGCCGGGCGTGTGAAGGTTCATAAAAACCTCCACCCATCAACCTAATGAGTGAGGTAACACTGGCAGGGTTCAAATGCATGGGGTCATCGGTAAGCCGCATGTCCGGTGAGGTCTCATCTTCTCTAAGCATTTGCATGCGTTTTCTTACATCCACCAGATCAGCACGGAGGGCATTGACTGCATAATCGGAATTGTTTCCTTCCAGAAATTCCAACCAGGGATTAGAGGAAATGTGCTTACGGTCTTTCGGCTGCATGGACAGATAATAAATCTGCAGCATATTTTCCTTTTCGGCACTGTATGGTCGGAAACTGTACCAGCCATCATTTTCTGTAAATCCTTCACGACTCCACTCAGGGTTGCCGTACATCAGGGGTGTATGGAATTGCCCATCTACCATTTTTCCTGCCTGATAAATAACATCATGTTGATTTCGCCAGGCCTGCAGATAGCGATCATCGCCGGTCACGAGATAAGCATTCATAAATCCCACAAACCCCCAGCGCGTACGTTCCCGATCGGATAATCCTTGTGCAGGAGGAGTCTGCTGTTCCACTGTAAAACTCCAACCATAAGTCCCCCCATACCATTTACCATCAGCAGCGCCTCCTATAGTGCCGTCCAATCCAATATTACTGGGTATCACCCAATCATTGGCCTCCATCCTGTCATACCAGGCATCTACATAGTCCAGCATCCATTGGCGATACTTTTCTTCTCCTGTTAACATGTAGGCATTTAGAGCCAGAGTAGTGGACATAAGATTCAAAGGAACATCACCCTCGGTCTCATGATAGTCTTTGAAATGAAAAAGAAATTCTTCATAGTTTTCTTCTCCATGTCCTGCAGTATAACGGTTTCTCACTTCCGACGGATCACCGGTCCAATCTACACTGTTAGTCTGTCGCATCAGTGGACCACGGCTACCATTGTACATACTGCGGATGATTTTGTGCTCCGGGTCAAAATTTAATGCACCGGGATCTTCGTTCATGTAGAATCCGGCAAACCGACGCACCCGATGCCTGAATTTCATGTCATATGGATCGCCCAGTCCCATCATATTGAAAACCATTAATCCCTCAGAGATGTGCATCCAGTCTGCGGTCGTCGGAAATTCTTTATAATACATACCATCCACTGCATACGAAATATGACTTGGCCTTCCTGTAACCGTTGTGAGCTGCATCGACATTTGTCTGACGTGACCTTCGTATACTTTCTTATACATTTCCATGATTTGGCTGTCGCCCCCCAGGGCATACAATTGTGGCCATCGGTTCACATTCTCGATAGCGTCGTCAGGACCATCATTGGCTCCCCAGCGCAAGTCCGTCAGGAGAAATCCACGTTCATCGAAGTAATGGTCATAGTATTGTTTACAGGCAATGGAGGCTGATCGCAATAATTCCCGCTGCAACAATGCCCACTCAGGTGTATTATGTGCTTCACGCACGATGATGTCCGGATCAAAGGAAGAGGAAGGCCCATATCCTCCCCAATGGGTAGTTGGTTCCGGAGTTTCGACTTTGATTTGACGCGTCTGGCCTTCAACCATCAGCGAGCAGCTTAGCCCCAGCAAAAAGACGACCAATACTTTTATGCTCTTCTGTGTGCTATGGATCATTAGATAAACATTGTTTGAATTTTGAAGGACCCCCTTAGTAATCTGTGAAAAATAATGTCTCATACCTCTTGAGCAGGTTAGTCTGAAAATCGGTAATCAGGGATGAATTCTCCCGGATAATGCGCTTTCATTCGAGTGTTCCCCAGAACCAACCAAAGTACATCTCTGGCTGTCGCTCTGTTTATCCTGGCTTTCCTAGCCGTTTGATCAATATCCGGAAATTCGCCTGCTTCAATTTTGGGCATGATCAGGTCCAGAAGACGTTCAATGACCGGAATGGGCGTGGGTGTTAATTTAATATCCAGCACCTTCCTTCCATCAACAGGGACTTCAAGGCGATTGTGTCCGATGTACAAAAATTGTAGGGTATCACGGTCAGAAGGTACATCAATGGAGTAGTGGCCCATAGCATCAGTTTTGGTGACCCTGTCGGTCCCCTTAACCAGGATGTTCACTGCAGCCTTAGGTGCTATCCAATCTTCTTCTTTGGTAAAAGCCGTATCCTGCAAGCAGGGAACCTCCTGAAAGCAGTCATTCAGCTTTGGATTGTATAATACGCTTCCAGTCACAGTAAATGACTGGCTTTGACCGACATTGGCCGCAAATAAATGGACAAAGATCAGAAAGATTACATTCTTCATGGCTAACAGGTGAGTTTTAAAAAGTGTGGAGTTACACAAATAAGATATTAAAAAAATGTCTTGAGGCCAATGGTGGATAATTGATCATTGAGTTCTTGTACAAGGTATTAACACTATCCATATTTGCTAAATATGGACAGCGTCGATATCTTTGCCTATATTGATATAATTATGAACATAAGTTTCACCAAAAAACAAGAGGAGTATATCACCAATCAGGTAAAATCCGGTGAATACCAAAACAATAGCGAAGTCATTCGGGATGCACTTCGCTTACATCAAATTTATCGGGACAAGGTAATTGCAGATTTGAGAGCAGAGATTGAAAAGGGTCTGGAGAGCGATACTAGCGGACGATCAGTACAGGATATCATAGAAGCCAAACGCAGGTCAAGAAGAACCCGCTAATGTTTGCGAACAAACTTAAATCCTATCGACTGTCCAACGAGGCCGATATCGATTTGAATGACATCTTTGATTACACGGAACAAGAGCATGGTTTTAATCAGGCCGTGAGATATTTATCGGACCTGGAAAATCTATTCGAGCGTTTGGTAAAAAACCCCAACCTTGGCCGAGAAAGAAAAGAAATACATAGGAACATCTTTAGCATTCAAGAGCAGCAGCATACTGTGTTTTATCAGATACAAAAGGACCAAATCCTGGTCATAAGGGTACTGCATTGTAGAAAGGATGTCCCCAATCTTATTAAGTAAAGTCAATATAAGAAGGGTTGGTGGATCGAATGCACAATAGTTAGATGTCTACATCATCCCGGATTTTATTAGTATTGGCAAATAATGTATTTCCCATCCCTCAATAGCCGGCAATGGTTTCTAATACCGGTAAGCAAGTGAAGTAAAAAAGACTCAAATCATGACTGACATCTCTTCACTCACCATCACCGAACTCCTGGACATAGCCGGTACATTCGCCTTTGCCATCAGCGGCATAAGACTGGCCTCCGGCAAGAAGTTCGATTGGTTTGGAGCGTATGTGGTGGGACTCATCACAGCGATTGGAGGAGGCACCACCAGGGATCTTTTGCTCGGTGTACAACCATTCTGGATGGAGGAATCCAGGTATCTGATCGTAACGGGAGTAGCCCTGTTGACTGTGATCCTGTTTAAATCCAGACCTTTCAAGTGGGGCAAGACCCTGTTTATTTTTGATGCCATTGGACTGGGATTATTTACCGTTTCAGGGATTGAAAAGAGCCTCGACCTGGGACTGCCGGTCTGGCTTTGCATCATGATGGGATGTATCACCGGATCGGTAGGTGGTGTGATCCGCGACATTATCATCAATGAAATTCCACTTCTTTTCCGAAAGGATTTGTATGCCCTGGCAACCATCGCTGGTGGTGCCGTTTATTTCCTGACTTTACCCCTGGAATCCGTGGGCTTCCTACGTGAAATACTCACAGCTTCTACAGTGATTGCTCTCCGAGTTATTGCCGTAAGATATAAACTCCATTTACCCCAACTGGGATCAGATCAGAAGGCTAAACCTGGTAATTAGATTGACCTGACTTACCTTACGGCTTATACCAGATTGGAGAGGAAACACCTCGTTCCTGATGAACCAAGGGTACTTCATCCGGCAAATCCAAATTATGCCTGAGCTTGTCAAACAAGGTCCAGCGTGGGGTTGGAATTTCCAAAACCCTTACATAGTAAAAGGCCGGTAATGCGGGATCAAATTCAGGGTCAGTCCAGGACAATGTAAACTCACTGTCACCAATATCATTGGTATACTCGCCTGTGGTCATATCCACAGTATTACCTATGGGAGCTAACTTACCCTGTGCATCCAGGTCGCGATCTCCGTACCAGGCTACCTCAAAGATTTTCTCCTGAGTCACACCATTGGCATCTACCCATCCCTTGATCACCTGGACCCGGTCCAGATTGGCTCCCTCAGGATCTTTCTGTGCCTGTATCAAAAAACTAATAGGGGCACCATCTGATCCACCCTGAATAATACTACCCATAGCTACTCCCCCATCGTATCCTGACTGCACCATCTCAGCACCCAGATTGGAGTCATTGAAGCCAAAACCTCCGAAAAACCTAATTTTCATCCTGGGACCGGAAGTAGAAAAAGTTTCCCGGCGATACATGGCTTCCCAGATATCTTCGCGAGTATTGGACTCCGCCCAGACACCCATAATTCCGGACGCTGCCATTTCCCAACCCATATAAGCATCATTATTGCCATTGATCAATGGAAATTTCCATCGCTCGGTATTATTAGGTTCCACCGTCTTGAATTTTCCGTAGAATTCGGATTCCTCAACTGACGAAAGCCCCGTGTGGGTATCGGTTCCACTGTTGGAACCATACATGAATGGATTTACTCCTATTTCTTGTTCTATCCTCATCCCGGATTTCAGACCCTCCCGGTAATATTCATACCGATAATCATCCTTAGATTCCTTGGGCTTAAGCACCAGATTTCCCCGGTCCCAGAGCTCATAGTCAGCAAATTCGTCATCTGGTGAAAGATAAGGGTGGGCCTCGCTCTGACCCTTGTATTGGAAGAGCTCCATCAATCTTTCGTATTTGACTCTCATTTCTGCCCACTCCCGGGTCATTGGTGATCCATCAAACTGTTGCTCCTCATACATGCGACCATTGGACATATTGCCATTGTGCGGTATGGCTAACAACTTGTCCCCTGTCTTTTCTTCGTAACTAGCCATCCACTCCCACAGCTTCTTGGTATCCTCCGTTTCGAAGGTAGTCAAAGGAAGAATATCCCGAGCCTGGTCCCCACCCTCCTTATAAATAATATTGCGATGAAGGTTATCACCACCATCAGCGTTGACTGTCCATTCGTAGGCAGTAAACGTAGTAAACTCCCCGGGCCGGTAAAATGCTTCTGCCGCATCGATGGTTTTATTCCAGGCGGTATTCATCCATTTGGGATCCATAATCTGTTGGGGAAGCTTTCCGGTTGACTGTAAATTGATCACCTCACTTTTGGCATCAGCAGCCGCAGATTCTTCACCTGAAGCAAAGGCCTCATTCCAACGCTTCAGAATTTCGTTTTCCATCATCTCAGCATTTCCTCCAATAACCTCGTTGATCGTTCCCATGCCGTCAGAATGGTCTGAAATCAGGAACCAATCGTAAGGTCTCTTTAATCGTGTTTTGGTACCGGTATTGGAAGTCACCTCTTCTCCTATAGCAAATCGATAGGCATCCGTCGGAGAGAGGGTGGCACCATCCAAACCTGCATCAAAGGACCATCCGGTATGAACGTGAGTGTCTCCGAAATAGACATCTTTCAGCGGATTGCGAGAGATGTTGTCTTCTGAAGTTTCAGATCCGGAGCCAGGTTCGTCTTCTGCTGTTTCAGAACCACCGGATCCGCAGGATTGCAACATCATTACCAACACCAAAGTCATTAGCTTGAGCAAATAGAGACAAAAAAGTGATCTTTTATTGGTTTTCATAGGTTGGGAAGTTTGAATAGGTAGAAAATCATCATGCGTTATCCATGAATTGTTAAAGGTAAGGAAATGTCCTTATTATTGAGTTCCTTAGGTTAATGCATCTAAGCCCTCTATGAAATCCGGATCCATTAACACCAAATATCTGACTGATTTATCTCCCTCTGGGAGACAACCAGGTAAAACTATTGTCAAAAGGCGGCCCTGGCTCCTCCTAAACATCATGATCACTTCATTATGATAAATGAATTTTCCATAATCCACGGTGGTCTCCTACAACGTTTTTTTGATAAGATCCACCTTTTGCAAAAAGGTGAAAGTAACACTGGCAGAAGCGTTCTTTTTGTAGTTGCAGTTACATGGCTGCCCTTGATGGTTCTTGCTGCTTATGATCATGTTCTTTTTGGTTCCATCGAAGTTCCTTTGTGGATGGACTTTGCTACACATATCCGGTTTTTGGTGGTGATACCGCTCATGTTCCTGGCAGAGAAGAGCGTCCACGAGCGTAGCTTTCAGGCCACCAACCAATTTATTCGTACCGGGCTCATTGATCAGAATAGTTTGGAGCAATTCCGAAATGCCATGACCAAAGCGGATAGAATGTGCGAATCCTTGTGGGCTGAGATATTCCTCTTTGTCATCGTACTCATGGGTGTTTACTTCAAGGTCATTCAAAACGAACTTGACATTTCAACCTGGTATTATCCCTGGTCTGATAGCAGACTTTCTGCTCCGGGGATCTGGCTTGTCTTCGTCAGTCTTCCCCTGTTTCAATTCCTGGTCTTGCGGTGGATTTGGCGTTGGCTGATCTGGTTCAGGTTTCTTTTTCTTGTTTCAAAGATCAAGTTCAGACTGTATCCGGCTCACCCCGACAAAGCCGGAGGCCTGGGATTTTTAGGTGAACCCCCACTTACTTTTGGTCCGATAACCCTGGCTCTGGGAGTCCTGTTTGCCGCCATGCTCGCCAACAGAATGGTTTACCTGGATTACCAGCTTCAGGATCACCTGGGACTGATCGGTCTGTTTGTTTTGATGGTTATCTTTATCAACGTGGCTCCTCTACTCGTGTTTGGATTAAAGATCAACCGGGCAAGGCGTATGGGCATCTTCGACTACAGCTCGCTTATCATCCAGCATCACCGGGAGTTTGATGACAAATGGATAGAGCACCAACCTCAGGAAGGTCTGTTGGGGTCGTCTGACCCCAGTTCGGGTATGGATCTGAGTGGACAATATGATTTTATCAACCAGATGAGACCATTTCCATTTGATCTGCGTACCATGCTTGCAAGTCTTGTGATCTCGGTTATACCTATCCTTCCGTTGTTTGCCATTGAATTTCCCATTGTCCAGCTGATCGGTATGTTGGTAAAGATGCTCGTTTGATGTCGGATACCGTAAATCTATCTTAAAAAACACCCATGAGCAGATGTTAACCACTCATGGGGTATAAAAAATTACTCAAAACCAGCTACTACTTAACCGGTCCAAATAGACCATTTATGGACTGGGGTATAGATGCGTCCTGCCTGGTCAGTCACGTAAACCAAAGAATCTAAAGTCATTGACAACACACTTAAACACTCTATCAGCAACTCAATTCTCAGTCAACATTGAGATTGAAAGGTAGTGGACGGACGTCAAAGGGGAAACCCATTTGGTGCAGACTTGCCAATAATTCGAGAAAAATTGGCAAAAATCAGTCAATATTGACTTTTTGTAAATAAACAGTGGGGGTCACACCGGTAAACTTTTTGAAAGAAAGCGTAAAAGAATTTCTATTGTTAAACCCGCACTCTTCTGCAATGGCCGCAACTGTATACTGCTGCCACTCACCAGAGTCCAGTTTCTCTTTACAATAATCAATACGCTGCTTGTTGATGAAGTCCTTGAATGACAGCCCCGTCTCTTGTTTGAGAAAAGGAGACAACTTGTAACCGGGTAGATTGAGATCGTTGCTTAGATTACTGAGCAGGTAGTTGGGATTTAAGTATGGTTTCTGATTTGACATGAGATCCTCCAGATTACCCAGCAACTCCTGAACGGTCTCTTCATCCACATATGAAGGTTTATCACTGTCCTTTTTCTCTTGATCGTTGATCGGGTACTGAATGAAACCATGTAGGCCATAAAGCATTTTTGGCCGGAAGAAAACAATCAGGATGAAGATGATCATGGCTAAACCGTAAACAACCCGTGTGGTTATCCAAATGGCCTCCGATGAATCAGACGCAAAAAGGGATGTTACCAATGCCGGGAAGAAGGTAAAAAATTGAAAACCCAGGAAGATCAAAATAAAACTTAGCCATTCGCGATTTTCACGAATGAACAACTTGCGGTCTTTCAAATCCATGAGTCGCAGTAGCAGCCAAACCTGTAGTCCCCAATAAAAGGCCATTACCAGGATGAGCAGAATCCTGTGAAAATGCGGTGGCGTGATCCATCCTTCGGTAAAAGCCTGTTGCGCATCCAGATCGCCGAAAGTCGAGCTGAAGATTTCCAACTTTTCGGAAGCGGAAAGCATGAGGAAAGGGAGAAAATCAACCAGGTAAAAAAGCAGGGGAATCGTATGAATCAGGTCCCACCAGCCAACTGGTTTACCGGTTATCACTCCCCGAACATAGAGATAGGAAAGAGATGGTGCCAGCAGGATGAAAAAGTTACCCATGCGAAAGGTATGAGGTATCACAAAGGTCAGACCAGTCTCATGAATCACGGAAGCGGCAAATCCCAGTGCAACTGCTGAGAAATAACCACCAAGTACCCGCCGGTACGGCAAGTGTCTCTTCCCCGGGTACCACCAAAGAATCATGGCTACCAGTAATCCCAGTATCACGGTAAGAAGCTGCAAAAATGCAGAGAAATTGATGTAGATTTCCATAGTAATGATCAAGTACTCCCCAATACCCTGGCAGAAAAACCCAATGTAACAATTATTCGATTATGCCAGAGACCAGCCCAATATGGCAGAGATTTACTGGATCCTCACGGTTATAGAAGTCACGATCAGCAAGATAAAATGCCTAAAGCCACTCAGAATCGACCGGATAGTCTGTATTACATTGTTAAAATCCCCGATAACTATTACCGGAATGGACATTTTTTCCTACAGTTGTAGATCAGTGGACTTGTAATCAACTCGATTTAGCAGGCAAAGATTGGATTTTACGAACGTTAAAAAACATTAATATTATTGCATTTCTAAGGACCAATCAGGTTATTTGTACAATCTCAAAAATATAAATCGTCTATGAAAAGAATCCTGATCTGTGTGGTACTATTCTGCTCCGTATTCTGTATGTCAGACGCCCAGGAACTGGGTCTCCGTTTTGGTGATGTATCCGGTGGAAATGTGGCCATTGACGCCATTGTCAGTCTGGGTGAATTCAGCCGTATTCATGCCGATGTCTCTTTTGGGAGTGGTGTAGGAATCGATGCCCTCTGGGACTTTCTCTACCGCCCACTGGGTGAAGAGGGACTGGACTGGTATGTGGGCGCTGGTCCGTATATTTTCATAGGTGACAACTTTGAACTGGGCGCTGTTGGGGAAGTAGGTCTTGAATACCATTTTCAGGGGTTTCCAATGGCTCTTGGGCTGGACTGGAGGCCGGGCCTGAGAATCATTGATAACACGGATGTGTTTTGGGGAGGATTTGGTTTCAATGTGCGGTATGTTTTCGGATATTAGTCAGGTCTCAGTATGCACCGGTTAGTTTAGAGGCCATAATTTCTTCCCAGTTACAGGTTCATCTGAAAACTCTGTAACTTAAGGCATCTTTATGCAAGATGATCTCTTAAGATGGACGTGATAATCACCGGTTCGACCGGAATGATAGGTAAAGGAGTATTGCTGGAGTGTCTGGATGACAACCGGATAGGCAGGGTTTTACTAATCAATCGCAATCCAATCGGGATGGAGCATCCAAAGATTACGGAAGTCTTACTCCGTGACTTCAGTGCCCCTGATACGATTGAAACAGATATGACGGGATACGGTGCCGTATTTTTCTGCCTGGGAATTTCAGCTGGTGGGATACCGGAGGAAGATTACCGTAGGATTACGTATGACTATACCATCCGTTTCGCAGAAACTTATCGGGAAAACAATCCTCAAGGGAGCTTCATCTATGTCTCCGGACAGGGCACTGACAGTAGTGAGAAAGGTCGCATGATGTGGGCCAGGGTCAAGGGTAAGACAGAAAATGATCTGTTGAAAATGGGTTTTGAGAAAGCCTACATGTTCCGACCCGGCATTATCCGGCCCCTCAGAGGTATCGAATCACGTACTCCATCCTATCGCACGATGTACAAAATCATCAAACCCCTTTGGCCTTTGCTTCAGCGATTAATGGGCAGTAAGCTCACTGACACCACCAGGATAGGTAAGGCCATGATCAATGTGGTTATCGATGGTAGTGACAAAGTGCATTTTGAAAACCCGGAAATTAACGCACTGGCTGGTTAGGGTGCCGGTATTGTGGTTTTGTGGTGAAAAACAATCCGTGAAATCCCAAAAATCAACGAGCATCCGTTATCCGACAGATAGCCTTTTTACCACTAAGGCCACTAAGTTTCTTTTTTAAGAAGAGCACTAAGGAACAATTGAATATGTCTCTGCTGTCTTTGCGCCCTCTGCGAGAAACCAAAGGTTACTTCAATAGGAACTGCGAACTGCCGACTGCGAACTGCCGACTGTGTACTCGCGGCCCAACTGAATTTGACCACTTTATGACGATTCCGGTCAAAAAGAACCAGACCTTGTGCCATATTTTGAATTGTAGCGAAATGAATCTGAAAACTCCTATCGCCCGACTGCGCTTACTGGCCATCCTCGAAGGCATTAGTTATCTGTTGTTTGCTGTCACCATGCCCCTTAAGTACATGATGGATATCCCCGAACCAAATTATTTTGTGGGGATGGCGCATGGAGTGCTTTTCATCTTCTATGTTTTGGCATGCATGCACTGCATCTTCCTCTACAAATGGAATCTGAAAATATCCTTCCTGGCCCAACTTGCTTCTTTGATACCCTTTGGGACTTTCATTGCCGATGCAAGAATCTTTAAACCCGAACAAGCACGAGCAGATCATGGTTTAACATAGTTTATCATGGTTTATCATGGTTTATCATGGTTTGCCTGATACACAAGGGTCATCACAGCATTTGTTTATCAGCCTTTGGCTGGAGTACCCGACAACACAATCAGTCATCGCTGAAGCTTCCTCCTTGCTTGTCTTTGAAATAGACTTTGAGTCGGGCGCACTCTTTGGGAGCATCAATTCTTCCGATCTTCACTTTCTCTATATTCTCGAGTCCAAATCTCTCCCCAAGGTCTTCTATTAACTGTATTCTGTTTTCAGGATGGATAAGTTCAAGCTTATCATAAATAATCAGCTTCTCATCCATTTGATTTCTGAAAAGGAAATATTCACATAATCCCGCCGAAATGAGGATAAAGGCATCAGACAAAAACATTCTTGACATTAAGACTTCATCTGTAATCAATGAATTCTTGGCTGATATGGCCGCTGTAAGGAAAATGTAGGTCATTTCCCGGGGAGAGATCTGAGTAGTCCGGTAACGGATAACACCAAAGACAGCAAAGATTCCCAAAGCGAATCCCAGGCCCAATTCCACCCGGCTGACCAGCATACAAATAAGGGTTAGAGCGGCGGCCAGCATCAAAAAAGTAAACAGGAATTCCTTCTTACCATTATTCGGATAATAGATGAACCGCCCCATGATAAAGACCACCAGCATGATATACCAAAACTCCCAAATACTATTAAACAAAGAATCTACATTCATCATCAACTAAATCAATCTCACCCAATTTAGAAATTTCCCAAACAATGGAAACTATGGATTCCAGATCAGCAAGACGATCACTCATCATCTAATACTATTCAAGCAATCTTTAATCGGATCGCAACTTTCCCAACAAGAAAAGGAAAATCACTTGCCCACCCAGGCTACCGGCAATGAGCGCAACCAAAACCGAATCATGTACCTTGAAATCTAGCGGTAGTGCATCCAGAATGATCAAAATCAGGGTAATCCAGAAAACCCATCTTGAGAACCTGAGAACGTACATCTGAAAATAATCTTCCATCACATTTCGATTTTAAATTCTAAATAAATTAAGATAAAACATACCTCGTGAAATGTGGGCAACATCAACCAAATGCATTCATTAGGTTTCATCACAACTCATTACCAATTATATTTGAATATTCATTAAAATATTCATACATTGAATTCATATGATCAAAAACACCAAACGCAAATTATCGATCAATACTTTAAAGTCTGCAGCACGCATATTAAAGGTGATGGCACATCCGGTGAGGTTGGAGATTCTTGAAGTACTGGAGGTACAGGAACCACTGGACGTAACCAGCATCTGTCGGGAGATCGGTGCTGAGTGTGAGATCTCCATGATGTCTCACCACCTGGCCAAGATGAGAGATAACAGCATTCTGGTGTCAGAAAAACAGGGAAAACAGGTCTTCTATCGCATTGCAGAGAGGAATTTGCTTAAGATATTTGACTGCATTGAGGCCATGTAGAAAAAAATTTCTCTATTATATGAATAATTCAACAAGTATTATGTTGTTCAAATAAAATTCAACCCATGTCTTTTCACTACGATACATTAATTGTCGGAGGAGGTACAGCAGGTATCATGACTGCCGCTCAGTTGCACCAAAAACAACCCGAACTTAAGATTGGTCTGTTTGATCCGGCTGAGACTCACTATTATCAACCGGCCTTTACCCTGGTAGCTGCGAATACCTACAAATTTGAGCATACCTCAAGACCAATGCGGTCCGTCATCCCACATGGAGTACATTGGATCCAGGAGTCAATAGTCAGCTTTCAACCCGCTCAAAATCAGGTCACAACCGGGGAAGGGAACCTATTTACCTATGATTATCTAGTTGTATGTCCGGGCTTGCGTATGGCACCCGAATTAGTCAAGGGTTTGAAGGATGCCATGGACTCGGAGCATGTGTGCAGTGTTTACACCAACCCTTTGCATGCACGTAGAGTATTTGAAAAATTTAAGGGCGGTACGGCCCTTTTTACTCAACCTACCACACCAATCAAATGTGGAGGTGCACCTCAGAAGATCATGTACCTGGCTGATGACCTGTTTAAGAAAACCGGAGTCAGGTCTAAAACCAATATGGTCTTTGCCACTCCAGGCACAGTCATCTTTGGTATCAAACAAATAGCTGATACCCTGATGAGGGTGGTAAACCGAAAAAACATTTTTCTGAATTTCGGATATAAATTGGTGGAGGTGGATAGTAAAAATCAAATTGCCTGGTATGAGATGGCGGATCACGAAAAGTACCATAACCACAATAAGAATGTCCAGGTGATTTCCGATGGAAACCGAAAAGGTATCAAGTACGATTTGTTACATCTTGCTCCCCCACAAGCGGCTCCTCTATTTGTTAGCGAGTCTCCGTTTGCGAATGAAAACGGTTGGATGTCTGTAGATAAAGGCACGCTCCAATCTACCCATTATCGCAATGTCTTTGGCCTGGGAGATGTTGCCGGTTTGCCCACTGCCAAGACGGGAGCGGCAATCCGAAAACAAGTACCGGTAGTGGTAGCCAACATCCTGCGGCTGATGGAAGCTGATAAGCTAACCGAAAAAAAGTACAATGGATATTCCTCTTGTCCCCTGGTTACCGGTTACGGAAAAATGGTTTTGGCTGAATTTGATTATGAAAATAAATTCACACCAGATCCAAAATTGAAGCAAATGCTGGTATTCGATTCGTATAAGGAGCACTGGAGACTTTGGCTGCTAAAAAAATATATCCTTCCCTATCTCTACTGGCATAAAATGCTGAAGGGCAAAGAAGTATAACACAAATTTCTAACTACAAAACTATATTGCAAATGAAAACTAATATGGGTTCCACTGATAGAATAATCCGAACCATTATTGCCATAGTTGTGGCCTACCTGTATTTCTCAGGTACAATTTCGGGAACGCTCGGACTGATATTATTGATCCTGGCCGGTATTTTTCTCCTGACCAGCCTCGTTAGCTTTTGCCCACTGTACGCTCCTTTCGGAATAAGCACGTGTGGCAAAAAAAGCAGGAACCAGGTATAGTCTTTTCTTACGTGTAGTAAACTCTCATTTTTCTGGCGGGTTATCTGGTGATTCATCTCTCCGGTAAGGGTATCTCCCATTGCTCAGTTCATTATCTTGGGGCTGTATGGAAAAGACCACCTTATCCAGGAGAAGGTACCAATGGGCCTATTATCTAAGTCTGATCACCATTGTTTACAATTTGGTCGAGGGAGGAGTATCTACATATTTTGGTGCCAGTGATGAGACCCTTGCTTTGTTCGGCTTCGGGGTAGACAGTTTCGTCGAAGTGCTTAGCGGACTTGGTATAGCCCACATGATCCTTCGAATGAAGAAACACCCCATTGAAGAAAGAGACAGCTTCGAAGTGACGGCATTGCGTATTACTGGAACTGCCTTCTATCTGCTGGTTTTGGGGTTAGTCACCGGGGTCATTCTGGCTGTGGTGAAAGGTGCTACCCCGGAGACAACCATGGTGGGCATTATCATTTCGGCGATATCTATTTTGACTATGTATTTTCTGTATACCAGCAAATTGAAAGTCGGCCGTGAACTGAACAGTGAGCCGATCATTTCTGATGCCAATTGTACCAAAACTTGTTTTTACCTGTCTTTCATCCTGCTTGGTTCAAGCGCCATATACGAACTCTTCCGTATTCCCTACGTAGATGCTATCGGCGCATTGGGAATTGCCTGGTATGCCTTTAAAGAAGGACGGGAAGCCTTTGAAAAAGCACGGACCAGGAAGCTGTCTTGCAACAATGATTGTTGTTGATCAGAGTAGGAAATGGCCTATGGAGAGTCTTTTCGGATTCATGAAAACCATGCAATGAACTGCCCGGGAAAATTGAGCCCGTTACCAGGAAATAATAGTGCTATTTGGTAACTTACCACCATGGAACAGCAGCTACTCAGGATCAGAATGGTTTTTCTCGTGGTCATAGGGAGTATTTGTTGCATGTTCCCCAACTTCTCTTTATTAGCTCAGGAAATCAGGGTCGGTACTTTTAACGTAGATGTGTCACCGGCTCTTGGTGTGCCGGTAGCCTATGCACCTGCAAGAGAGATTCTGGATCCTCTGACCGCTCGAGGGGTAGTGATACATGCTGCTGATCAGCAACCTATCGTACTTTGTGCCGTGGACTATCTCGGCATTGCCAATGAGGGTCTGGATCTGTGGAAATCTACCCTGGCTGAAGCTGCCAAAACCAGTAGCCAGAGAGTGTGGGTTAGTGTCCTGCACCAGCATGATGGAATGCGATGTGATCTTACCAGCGAAAAAATTATGGCTCAATACGGATTGGCCAACAGCCGGTATGATGTAAACACCATCGTAAAATCAATCAAAAAGACTGCCAGGGCTGTGCGAAAAGCAGCACGGCGTGCCAAGCCCGTATCAGAGATCGGATTTGGAGAGGCGAAAGTTGAAAAAGTAGCCTCCAATCGCCGTATTTTGAATCCCACCGGAGATTCAGTTGTTATTGTTCGCTATAGCCGTACCACAGACTCTGCCGCCATTGCCGCACCGGAAGGTCTTATTGATCCCTGGTTGAAATGTGTCAGTTTCTGGCATAAGGGAAAGGCGGTAGCTGCACTGACCTATTACGCCACGCATCCCCAGAGTTATTATGGCAATGGTGATGTGACATCAGAATTTGTGGGACTGGCCCGGAAAGCCCGGGAGAAAGAAACCAAAATTCCACACATACATTTCAATGGGGCATCTGGTAACATCACCGCCGGCAAATACAATGATGGCTCTAAGGAAATGAGGCCCATTCTGACCAAACGCATGGAAGAAGGCATGCGTAAGGCCTGGGAGGCAACCACCCGAAGACCTATCAGCAGCGCAGATATCTCCTGGAAAATGGAAGAAGTATCCTTACCTCTGGGTGAACATCTCATTGAATCTGAATTGCGGGCCATGCTTGCTTATGACTCGCTCCTGGCGATGAAAAAATTTGTGGCTGCCAGGCATTTGGCCTGGGTCGAAAGGGTCAATGCTGGCCACCAGATCGAAATATCCCTGTTGAAACTGGGCACAATTTGGGTTTTGAACTTGCCGGGAGAGCTCTTTATCGAATATCAGCTAGCCGCCCAAAAACTGGTTCCGGATATCAACTTATGTACATCAGCTTACGGAGAATATGGCCCGGGATATATAGGAACAGAGGATGCTTATAGTCAGGGTGGTTACGAGACCAGTGAACAGGCTTCACGGGTAGCACCACAATCGGAACAAGTACTGATGGATGCCATCAAACATCTCCTACTTGAATGATAGCTTTAACGTGATCAGTAAACTACGTCCCTACGGGACTTGAAATGAGTTAGGTTTCACCTCGCGTTTCCGCACGAGGGAAGGTCAATGCGTCCCTACGGGACTAACTGTTAAAAAGCACTCGGAGCCCTGCGTCCTTACGAATGAGGTCCATCAGGCAACCTGGGAGAAGGGATCTTTTACCCTGACTCTGCATTACTTTTTCTCGTAGTACACCTGTATCTTACCTGCTATTAAAACCCTTCATCTTGTCCAGGGCCTATTTGATATTGCTGTTAGTTTTTGCTCACCTTGTCCAGCTTCATAGTCAGACATCTGATACGCTGACCCTTCCAGATAGCGGACTTATCCGGGAATTCGCCTTCCTCCCCCTACCGGTTGTCGCTGCCAGACCAGCTCTGGGTTTCATGTATGGACTGGCCCCATCGGCCAGCTGGATGATGGGCCCTGCAGAAACCACTCATCGCTCTGCCATGGTATCATCCATCTTGTACACTACCAAAAAGCAATTTCTCTTCTTCCTGAAAACCAATGTTTTTCTCCGCAATGACACCTGGAACCTCCTGGGAGACTGGCGATACTTTGATACATCGCAACCTACTTTCGGCCTCGGTACCGGACCCGCATCAGCTCATCTCACATCCGGTGGCATAGAATACGAAGATGGAAAATTCACTCAACCGACAAAGGCTTCTCAGGCGATGGATTTCAAGTTTTTTCGATTCTACCAGGTTGGGTTGAAAAGATTTCGGGACTCGCGACTCTTTTTAGGTTTGGGGTATCATCTAGACATCTATTATCAAGTCGATGACAAATTGCTGGACCTGGATACCATACCTCCGGTCGAGACCTATCATCATTTATATTCTGTAGCACGGGGATTTTCCACCACAGATTATACCCTTTCAGGTTTATCCCTCAATGCCATTTATGATACCCGTGACAATGCCATCAACCCCTATGACGGAAGATTTGCCTACCTATCCCTGAGGTTCAACCCAACCTTTCTGGGTTCAGATCAAAACTCCTCCGTACTGTGGTTTGAGTACAGAGACTATTTTCGATTAAGTCACCACCGGCCACGGCATTTACTGGGAATCTGGTTCTATGGCAACATGATCACCAGCGGCAATGTCCCTTATCTGGATCTCCCCGCTCTTGGATGGGATCAGTTTGGAAGATCAGGACGTGGCTATGCGCAGGGTCGTTTTCGTGGAGAAAATCTGATGTATGCAGAAGTCGAGTATAGAATTCCACTGCTTCGGGAAAAAGAACTCCTCGGTATGGTGCTGTTTCTTAATGCCACTACTGCTAGTTCAACGGATGACCAAATCGGTCTCTTCGAATATATTGAACCCGCCGCTGGCACCGGACTGCGTATCATGATCAACAGGAGAGCCCGCACCAACATATCACTGGACTATGCCTGGGGCCATTACGGAAGCCATGGGTTCTACCTCAATGTAAATGAAGTGTTCTAAGGCCGGTCGCCGGTAATGGGTTGTCGGTTGCCGCAGTTCGAAGTAGGCAGTCCTCAGTCCTCAGCTGGCAGTTCTCAGTCAACGGAATTAGTGAGACAAGAACTACGGTTAAACCATTGCCAAACAATGCCAAACCATGTTAAACAACCGCCAAACTCGGAAAATGCCCGGCAACCGGCAACCGACAACCCGCAACCGTTCAGGAAACCACCAACTCATTCTTCCCTCAACGTTTCCACCGGATGTTTGTTAGCTGCTCTCCAGGTCAGAAGAGATACCGAGAGCAGGGTCAATAATCCGCAGACCAGGCAGGCCAGGAAAACATGCACATAATTGATTTCTATGCGGTAGGCAAATTGTTGCAACCACTTGTCTGCAGCATAGAGTGACAGAGGTACACCCAGTACACAGCCCATTATCAGGAGAAGCATGTTTTGACGATTGAGATAAACAATCAACTGTTCTACACTGGCTCCAAGTATTTTACGAATCCCAATTTCGCTTTGCTTCTCTTCGACCATAAACAGCATCATACAGTAGAGCCCTCCGCAAGTTATGACCAAAAGAATCATAGCAATAAGCCTGACGAACCATCCTGCCTGCTGCTCCGATCGATACAGGTTATCCAAAGTTTCGTCAAGAAAAATGTAATCAAACGACACGGTTTCGAAAACACTATTCCATTCAGTTTCAATCCTGTCCAGGGATTTATTGAAGGGCGCATTCACATTTACTGTGAGGATATTCACCGGTGCACCGGGTCGTATTTGCCAGATCATTGGGGCAATGCTATTGTGTAATGATTGCGAGTGATAATCATCTATAACTCCAATAATAGTAGCCTCGGAAGTGTCCCTGGCCGTCTTGACTACTACCTCACCCAGGGCTCGCTGAGGATCCTTCCAGCCAAATGCCTCCAGAGCGGCCCGGTTGATAATCAGACTTTGCTCCCGGAGATCATTGGGAAATCTACCGGAAAAGTCTCGTCCGGCTAACAGGGGCACCCCCAGGGTCTCCATAAAATATTCATCCACATAATTGATATCCATCAGTCGGGTTTGGTCCAGACTGTCCGCAGCCAGGGTGAAATTGGCCTGAGTATGTGTTCCGTGAATGGGTGATATGGACAGGGAAGCATTTTTAACCTCCGGAAAACTGCGCAGCGACTGGACGAATCCATCGATTTGGTCCATCACAGCAGGACTTCCCAGCTCCACCATGATCCTGCCATTTTCGGCGAACCCCAGGTCCTTATTTTGCATGTAAGTCAGTTGATCGTAAACTATCCAGGCGGCGCAGAGAAAGAATATGGTCACAACGAGCTGTCCTGCAACAAAAACCTTCCTCAAACTCCAGCGACCCATCGTACCACCGATATGATCCCTTAAACCATCAGCCAGTTTATATCGATACAAGCGCACCATCGGCTCGATATTACAACACAGCAAGATGGTCAGGAAAACAACGAGCAAAAAATACACCGGTGATACGGGTAGATCTGACCAAGGAAAATCCAAACCAAGCCATTGCATTAGTGGGGTAAAACTGAGCCATACGGTTAAAACAGATAGCGACATTACAACTGTCAGGAGCATTGATGCCTCAATGATCGACAGGGTAAAGAGATTGGCTCGTGATGAACCCAGTATCTGATGAATGGCTGTGGCCCTGGTCTCTTTCAGTCCCAGTGCAGAGGTTAGATTAACGTAATTTGCCACCGAGGAGAGAAGTGTGAGGAAAGCCAGAACGAGGAGTCCTATATCTGTAGCCTGGTTGCCCTTTCTGCCTGCATCAAACTGATAACCGTTGGCATAATGCAACTCTGTCATTGGTTGTAATTCAAGCTGCAGGACATCTTGTACATCTTCGGGAAAATGGGTTTGAGTATATCGATGCAGATTTTCTTTTGCCTGAGTTACTTGCTGTTTACTTCCCAGTTTGAGGTAGGTAAATAAACCAGGGGACAAAGAAGTATACTGCTGACGGAAAGTAGACTCGATGAGTTGCATAGGAGCTACAAAGTCAAATTGAATACTGGAGGTGAAAGGTGGGTCTTCCACTACTCCGTTAATCGTGAGACTATGGGCACCATCATTGAGTTGGATCTCCAGGATCTTCCCAATGGGATCATTACCTGGAAAATATTTCGCTGCCATTGATTGGGTAATAACAATACCTGTGGGATCCTTTAACAGTTTGGCTCTTTCGTCTCCAGATACCGGAAAATTAAAGACTTCAAAAAACGAGGAATCCGCAAACAGGATCATGTTTTCATCCCATACTTCATCGGCAAAAACAATTTGTCCACTGGTGTTTCGGAACCTCACAGCATGCTCCACATGGGGAATTTGCTGCTTGATCTCCGGTGCCAGGCGAATGGCTGAAGCTGCAAATTTACTGGTTTGACCCTGCATATCTACCAGCACATTGAGTCTGAAAATACGTTCTACATCATTATGAAACCGGTCGAAAGTAAAGGATGGAATCAGATAACATAGTATCAACAGAAAACTGGACAGACCCAGGTATAAGCCCAATGTACTGATGCTATAATGGGTACGAAAGCGAAAAATGTGCCGACGGGCAATTTTTAAGTAATGTCTGATCATGGATAGGAGTTAGATCCGGAGCAATACCTGGTAGATGAGGAGTTCATACTTTTTGGTGGATGTAACTTGATGACGTATCATTGAGCCAGGCTGTTTAGATGGCACCATAAACTTATTATTGGTCAAATCCATTGAGCTGATCTTGCATTTTCTTTTTTAAATTGTGTGCGGTAGTAAAAAAAAACAACCCTATGAAACGTCCACTCTTCTACTGCACAACACTACTTATCCTTTTTTCAGCACTGACTGTATGGGCACAGGAACCAGGACATCCCGGACACTCTGGTGACATTACGATTGACCCAGGTGCCATTGAAAAGACAGAAAGGTTAGGTGACCGAAGCTTTTCACCCTATGCCAACCGGTCCTTTCCTACCCGCCCATTATGGGGTGATCAGCACGTGCATACAGGCTGGTCTCTCGATGCCGGTTTTATTAATTCACTCAGTCCGGAAGAAGCACTACGCTTTGCCAGAGGTGAACAGGTGAATTCTCACTTTGGTGTACCGGCACAATTGTCACGCCCCCTGGATTGGCTGGTAATGACTGATCATTCTGATTATCTCGGTATTACTCCAAGAATCCGGGAAGGTGATCCAAAATTTCTCCAGGACCCAAAACTTGCTGAATGGCATGAGGCCATGGAGGGCAGTATTCAGGAAGCTGTAGCAGGAGCCATGGATCTGATTGCAACTCAAAGCGCCAACAACCTGCCTAAAGCGATGGACGACCCCGTCATGTTGCGTCAAAGTTGGGAGGCCTATACTGAAATCATAGAAAACTTTAATGACCCCGGAAGATTTACTGCTCTGATTGGATACGAATGGACTTCAAATCCCGGCCAGGGAAATAATATTCACCGTAACGTTGTCTACCGGGGAAACAAAGAGGAAGCTGACCAAATGATGCCCTATACAACCATTGAAAGCGTGGATCCTGAAGATCTGTGGGACTGGATGGAAAACTATGAAGCACAGACCGGAGGAAGCCTACTGGCTATTCCGCACAATGGGAATCTCTCCAATGGTTTGATGTTTGCTCATGAGACCATGAAAGGTGATCCTCTTACCAGAGATTATGCCGAAAGGCGGCAAAGGTGGGAACCACTCTATGAAGTGACGCAGATCAAGGGAGATGGAGAAGCACATCCAATGCTTTCACCCAAAGATGAATTTGCAGACTTTGAGACATGGGATGAGGGCAACCTGAATTTGCTTCCCAAAAAAGATGGAGATATCGAACACGAATATGCCCGCGAAGCCTTTAAGAACGGCCTGTTGCTAGAAAAGCAATTGGGAGTAAATCCTTTTAAATTTGGATTAGCGGGTGGCACGGATACTCACACTTCGTTAACTACGGCGGAGGAAGACAACTTCTTTGGAAAACATTCCGGAGTTGAACCATCCGCATCACGGTGGGAGCATGTGACCCTTGCTTTTGGAGATCGACAGATTTTGGGACACCGAATGAGT
>JAUILF010000474.1 GCA_030433135.1 Bacteroidia bacterium
ACCTGGTCAGACTGGTCAAATATCAAGACCTTCTGGACAGGTGTGAGTACCGGTAGACCGGCTGGTGGATCCGTCAGCATCATTGATGATGTGCATGGTGAGGTTATTCAGTTACCATCCAACGGAAAAGGCGAAGTCAACATTTTCCCGAGCCCGGCATCGGACTTCATTACCATAGAGGGAGATGTATTGCCCGGGTCTGCCGTCAAGATCCTGAACCTCCAGGGTCAGACGGTGCATCAGCATCTGAATGCCTATTCCGCAGACAGAATCAATGTTCAGGGGCTTCAACCGGGTGTCTATCAAACGGTGATCACCATGACAGATGGTTCTGTACAAACTAAAAAACTGATGGTGGTTCACTGACAGTAGTTAGGAACAATTTTATGCGGCCGGAATCCATCATTAGGGTTCCGGCCTTTTTTATTCAACACTCTTATCCAATCATGAGCGTTATTTTCAGTAATTTGGTCATCCTCTTATTTGACCGGGGATATACATTTTACATAATCCCGGTTTAAGGGATCACAATGCTTATTTCATGAAGTTTTATATTCCGTCTATTGGCTCCGTTTGTCTGGTGATTTTGCCCATATTGCTTTTACTCAGCGCTTGCACATCCGATGAAAAACAGGAATTGGCCCTGTCCTTCCATCAAGGTGATCATGTAGTCATGGTTGGAAGCAACCTTTGTTCCCGCATGATTAATTTTGGTCATTTTGAAACTGAACTTTTTAGCAGGTTTCCAGATAGCTCACTTGTCATCAGAAATATGTGTGATGGTGGAAACACTCCAGGATTTCGACCTCACTCAGGCCGCGAATCCCCATGGGCATTCCCGGGAGCAGCCCGGTATCAGACTGAGCTAGCCAAAAAGTCAGGCAGCATCGGACACTTTGAATCTCCAGATGGTTGGTTAAATCACCTTGATGCTGATGTGATTTTGGCTTTTTTTGGCTACAATGAGTCATTCAGGGGAGAGCCAGGATTGGCAACCTTCAAGGATGAACTTGATGCCTTTATTGATCACACCCTGCATCAGAATTACAATGGCGCAAATGCTCCCACTCTTGCAGTTATTTCTCCCATAGCCTTTGAGGATCTGTCAGATCTTGCTGACCGACCAGATGGTATAACAGAAAACGAAAACCTGGCCCTGTACACGGAGGGAATGCGGGAAGTAGTCTCTCAGTATGATCATGTGCTATTCGTTGATGCTTTTCAGCCTTCTCTTGCCTGGTACGAGGAAAATTCAGAACCCCTCACTATCGATGGGTCTCAACTCAGTGATCATGGCTATGAAATCTTTGGTGAATTCCTGGCAGATGAATTATTTGGAACAGGAGATCCTGTTAGTAAGTCTGTAAAAGAACAGGTTCATGCATCTGTCATGGAAAAAAACTGGTTTTGGCACAATGATTTTAAGATTCCCAATGGTGTTCATGTATTTGGACGGCGCTACGAACCATTTGGACCGGATAATTATCCTGCTGAACTGACCAAGATCCGGCAAATGACATCTATCAGAGATACAGCGATCTGGATGGCCTGCCACGGAGAACAGAAGGATCTTGCAGCTGCCGATGCCAAGACCCTTGTTTTACCACCTGTCGAAACCAATTACGAGGTCAGTGAAAAAAATGGAAATCCCCGGTACTTATATGGACAGGAAGCATTGGATCAGATTGAAGTCGCTCCGGGATATCATATTGAACTATTTGCCTCTGAAGAAGAATTTGAGGATCTGGCAAACCCCGTTCAGTTGTCCTTTGACAACCAAGGCCGGCTCTGGGTAGCGGTCATGCCCAGTTATCCACACTATAAACCGGGTGATCAACGGCCAGATGACAAGATCATCATACTGGAAGATACCGATGGTGATTATAAGGCCGATAAGCAGACCACATTTGCCGATGGTCTGCACTTACCAATTGGATTTGAAATTGCTCCGGAAGGAGTGTATGTCTCGCAAGGAACCAACCTGAAATTATTCACGGATACAGATGGTGATGACAGGGCTGACAGAGTGGAAATCCTAATGAGTGGATTTGATGACCATGATACACACCACGCTATCAGTGCTTTCTGTGCAGACCCATCAGGCGCTATCATGATGGGTGAGGGTGTCTTTCTGCACACGAATGTAGAGACGTCATATGGTCCGGTCAGGGGTACTAACGGAGGCTTCTTCAGATACAATCCCCAGCGTCGGCAATTGGAAAGACACGCTCAACTCTCTATTCCAAACCCCTGGGGTATCGCCTTTGACAGGTGGGGAGAGCATTTTTTCTGTGAGACATCAGGACCGGACGTCCGCTGGATGTTGCCAGGTTCAGTAAAACCAAGATACGGAGTCGCAACCCACAAGTCATTTAACCTGATTGAAGATGATCATCGGGTGCGACCAACATCAGGCCTTGAATTTGTGTCGAGCAGGCACTTCCCCGATGAAGTTCAGGGTGACCTTCTGATTAATAATACCATAGGCTTTCTCGGTACCAAGATGCACAAAATGGAAGATGATGGCACCGGGTACACCAGTAGTCATCGACTGGATCTCATCAAAGGCAATGATAAAAACTTTCGCCCGGTGGACATGGAGTTTGCACCGGATGGATCCCTGTATGTAGTTGATTGGCACAATGTATTGATAGGGCACATGCAACACAATGCCAGAGATCCATTACGTGATCATGTACATGGCCGCATTTACCGGATTACTTATCCCTCCCGGCCATTGGTAGAGCCCGCAAAAATTGATGGCGCTACTATTGAAGAGTTACTGAACAATCTAAAGCTGCCAGAATATCGCACCAGATACCGGACCCGTCGGGAATTGAGAGGCCGTGACGCAGACGAAGTCCTAACTGCCGTGAAAGAGTGGGTAGCAGGTCTGGATCCAACTGATCCCGAATTTGAGCATTACCGGCTAGAAGCCCTTTGGGTAACCTGGGGTATGAATAAAGTTGATGAGGATTTGCTCAAACAGATTCTGACATCTGATGACTATCGTGCCCGGGCAGCAGCAGTAAGGGTACTGCGTTATACCGGTCATTTAGTACCGGATCAGCCACAATTATTACTTCAGGCAGCATCGGACCCGGAAGGGAGGGTAAGGCTGGAAGCCATCATTGCTGCCTCCTGGATAGATCCTGAATTTGGTTTGCCCATCATTGAAGAAGCTGCCAATCACCCACTGGATGAATGGATGATCCATGCCCATGAAACGGCAAAAGCCCATCTCAACGGCAGATCTTTAGTTGAAGAAAAGGAAGTAGATATCGTGCAGACAGATTTGGAAGGATTGGACAGAGATCTTTTTATCAAGGGTAAGGAAATATACGAACGGGAAGGATTCTGTATGACCTGTCACCAGGCCGATGGCCAGGGTCTGGTCGCATCCGGGTTTCCACCGATAGCGGGAACCCAGTGGGCACTGGGCAGTTCGGAAAGGTTGATCAAGTTGACCCTGAATGGCTTACATGGGCCCATTGAAGTGCTCGGTCGTCAATATCCGGGCCAGGTACCGATGACTCCTTTTGCTGGTATGCTAAATGATGAGGAAATTTCGGCAGTACTGACCTATGTACGCAATGCCTTTGGAAATGAGGCCGATCCCATTTATGCAGAGGAGGTGGAAAAGGTACGTTCGTCGATACAAAACAGACCGGGATTTTATTCTCCGGAAGAGTTGTTGCAGGAATATCCATTGGAAAGAGAGGTTCAGTAACTGTATGATATCGCTTCGACGTTGCATACTTCGAGCATCGTCTTAGATTTCATCTCGCAAACTGTCCGCTATCCGAAGTTTGCATCTTCGGATTGCATAACATGGCCAATACTTCATCTGACCAGGATCAGGTGGTTTTTGGAGGTTCTTGTCCTACCAATTGGAACTGTATAAATATCGGCTTAAACCGGGAATATGCAATAGACTTTCAGTTACGAACTAAATCTGCTGCAAATACGGGCACATAAGTACTTTTTGATTCTCACCATGATGGTGACCATGTTTGCGAGTCAAAAAGTCCTTGGAGTACCCG
>JAUILF010000056.1 GCA_030433135.1 Bacteroidia bacterium
GTAGGAGGAAGGGTGGTACCCGGAAGATATCCTGAGACTCCACAATCTTACCTGCTGATCAATGATGGTTCGGGTAGGTTTGCGGTCCAAACTTCAAAGTGGTCTGAGGAACTTGGGATCCTGGGGATGGTTACAGATGCCATCTGGACTGACCTGGACCTTTCAGGCAATAAAGAGCTTGTAGTGGTAGGGGAGTGGACCCCGGTCATGATATTTGGCATCAGTGAGGAAAGACTGACAAATGTGACCGGAAAATTCCTTAAGGAAGAATACAGAGGTTGGTGGAATACCGTGAGTACAGCTGATGTCAACGAAGATGGAAGACCGGATTTGTTGGTTGGTAATTTTGGGCTAAATAGTCAATTTGAGGTCACTGCTGCCGAGCCATTGACAATGGTGTATAGTGATTTTGATGACAATGGCTCTGTAGATCCCATTCTCTCCAGTTATATTCAGGGTGTGAGCTATCCCTACGTTACTCGCGATGAACTGTTAAAACAGCTTTCACACCTTAGGTCAAAATTCACATCCTATGAAAGTTATGCAGACCAGACCGTAGAAGACATTTTTGATCCGGGAAAGTTAGCAAATGCGAAACAATTGGAGGTTAATACCCTTGCAACAACGATGTTTTTGAGTCAGGGTGACGGACCTTTGGTACCTGTGGAACTACCGATACAAGCACAATATTCACCGGTTCATACCATCTCCTGGCTGGATTTTAACCATGATGGTCATCAGGATATCTTGGTATGTGGCAATGATAGCTACACTAAATTAAGGATTGGAAAAATGGATGCCAATTATGGTGTGTTGTTAAAGGGTAGGGGAAATGGAGAATTCGAATATGTGAATCAACGTGTATCAGGACTTGGTATCACGGGGGATGTTCGATCAGTAGTCCGGATTGAAAATCAGTTTTATATCGGTGTATATGACCGGGAAATACAATGCTATTTACTCGGTGAAATTGAAGATCAGGATCCGATTCAATAAGAGATAATTGAAATGGAAATCAGAAGGGTAAACGGAAACCTTATTGATTGTGCCATTACTTTGGTGGCAATAGTCTGTCTGAGTATTGGTTGTGGAGAATCTCCAGCCCCGTCAACAATTGAAGACCATGCTTTGGTCAGCACCTGGGTTGATGAAACTTTGTTCCTGACTCAATACACTCCGTCCAATTCACCTACCTATGCCAGCAGGGTTATGGGGTACATAGGTCTTACCATGTATGAATCGGTAGTACATGGTTTTCCTGAATATCAATCATTAGCTGGTCAACTGACAGATTTGGATAGTCTGCCTCTCCCGAAACCGGGAGCTGTCTATAATTGGCCAATTGCCCTGAATGCCGGGCAGGCACAAATTTTGAGGTCTTTGTATAACCAGACTTCTGATGCAAACAAGGTGACTATCGATTCACTGGAAGAAGCACTGTTTGCAACCCTTACTTACGGGGTTGCAGATGAGGTGGTCGAAAGATCGGTTGAGTACGGTCAGGAGGTGGCATCATCTATATTCGATTGGTCGCAGGACGATGGAGGCCACCGAGCTTACTTGCGAAATTTTGATAAGGATATGGTTCATCCGGAATGGCCCGGATCGTGGAAACCTCCACTGTATGCACAGTCATTTAGTCATTATCCCCTTCATCCATACTGGGGTGACAACCGGCGTTTTGTGCCCGCAAATGCATGGATGCCCATTCCGGAGATTATTTCCTACAGCCGGGACACAACCTCACCATATTACCAACAATTTTTGGAAGTGTATGAACAAGACCTTGAATTAACGCAGGATCAAAAGGAAATAGCCATCTGGTGGGGTGATGACCCGGACGAAAGTTTTACTCCACCGGGGCATTCTTATTTCATCGCCAATCTTGCAGTAAAAGCAAACCGCCCATCCCTTATCAAGTCCGCTGAGACTTTTGCCCGGGTGGGAATGGCAGTGGCTGATGCTTTCATCAATTGCTGGAAATGGAAGTATCATCATTTTTCTGAAAGGCCCAATACCTATATACCGGAGATGATTGATCCCGAATGGGTGTCTTTTTGGCCAGACCCTCCTTTTCCTGCATTCCCGTCAGGACACGCTATTCAGGCAGCGTCATCTGCTACCGTCCTGGAAGATCTGTATGGTCCCGAATTCCACTTTATTGATAGTTCCCATGTAAACAGGAAGCGGGATGAGGTAAGGGATGTTGATTTCAGACCACGCACTTTCGAAACCTTTTGGGGAGTAGCTCAGGAAACAGCGGATTCCCGGTTTTTTGGAGGAATTCACACACCGCAGGACAATGAAGTGGGCCTTCAGAATGGAAGAAAAATCGGAGAGCATGTAAATCAGTTGAAATGGAATGTAAATAGTGATGAAATCTGAGGGATATAAACTGCTAGTGTGGTTAGTCCTGGTATGTCTGATAACGCAAGTAGACGGACAGACTGCTTTTACTGATGTCACCGAATCAGCTGGCATCAGACATCAATACCTGGTTTTTGAAGGTTTATTCGGAGGTGGTATCTGTGTGATTGATCTGGACAATGACGGACTGGAAGACTTGTATCTGACTAGTGGTATGAGGTCGGATCAATTGTACCATAACAGTGGGGATGGATCATTCAGCAATATATTTGATGGTTCGGGACTGGAGGTTACCGATGACTATATTACTCATGGAGTTGCTGGTGCTGACGTAAACCGGGATGGATATGTGGACCTGTTTGTCACTACCATCAACACAATGGACACCTCCAAGATAATTCCCAGGGCAAAGAATCTACTTTTTCTCAACAATGGTGACCTTACTTTCACCGATGTGACATCGAAATATGGCCTGGATGAATTATACTCTTTCAGCACAGGTGCTGCTTTCGGGGATATTGATATTGATGGCTATCCTGACTTGTTTGTGGGAAACTATTTTTTGGAGTATGAAGGAAAGTTAAGTGCTGTAAATGATGCTACTGTAGTGGGTGCCAACCAAATTTCTGAAGACTATTTGTTATTGAACAGAAGGGGAAGATATTTCGACGATGTTTATGAAGAGTATGGGTTGAGTCACCGTGGTTATGGATTCGGAGGAATCTTTACTGACTTTGACAATGATGCTGATCTTGATCTGTATATATACAATGATTTTGGTTTTAAGCGCACACCAAATATCCTGCTGGAAAATCAATACCCGCGAGATGAGTTTTCAGATATCAGTGAAACGTCAGAAATGGATCTCCAGATTAATGCTATGGCGGCCGCTGTTGGAGACTATAATGCCGATGGATACCTGGATTATTTTGTCACCAATATCTGGTTTAACTGGTTCATGGTTCGACAGGGACCACAAGTGCATTATCGGGATCAATTGAAAGATTTGGGGATGAATTTTCGACAAATAAGTTGGGGGGCCAACTTTGCAGATTTTGACCAGGATGGAGATCTTGACCTGTTTGTCGCCAATGGAGACCTCAATCCTAATTGTACACCAATGGCTAACTTTTATTTCGAAAATGAGGGTGGGACATTTAGAGAGATAGCATCTCAGGTAGGATTGAATGACTATGGTATGGGTAGGGGATCAGTAATATTTGATATCGAAAATGATGGAGATATGGATCTCCTGGTAGTTTGTCAAAAGCCCGTAAAAGATTATCCGGTAGAATCTGTGACCAGACTTTATCGTAATGATTCAGCCGGGGGAAACTGGCTTCAGGTGTCATTGCAGGGATTGGAAGCAGAAAGCCATGGATTGGGTTGCCGGGTCGAGGCCTGGACACAGGGAAAGAAAATGATGAGGGAAATTGATGGAGGGTCTTCTAGTCATAGCTCACAGAATTCAACTATTGCCCACTTTGGATTGGGTACATCCACAATGATCGATTCAGTAGTGGTCATCTGGACAGGTGGCAAGAGTCAAACTATACAGGATATCCCGGTGAATCAGCGTCTGTTGATCACCGAAGAAATTGAGGAAAACCGGGCATGGCTTCTATTTGTTATACCGGGATTTCTGATTTTGGCCGGTCTCTATGGATTGTATCGTTGGTTGAGTTGAAAAAAAGGTCTTACCAGGAATTTGACGTTTTAAAGCAGCTTACCAATGGGGCTCAGCATCCTATATATCCTGGAAAATCTCTTCGATCGGTAGTTTAAACAACCGGGACATCCTGAATGCCAGGGGAAGGCTGGGATCAAATTTTCCTCGTTCAATGGCATTAATCGTCTGACGTGATACCTGCAGGGAGTTTGCCAGGTCAGCTTGTGTCATATTGTTTTCAGCCCGGAGGACTTTTATTCGGTTTTTCATTTATATCTCATTTGTCCTGCAACCAGGGCAACCAGGTAAGTTACTCCCATCAATATGACCAGGTAGGAGATTTCAGCGTCAGATGCTATGACATTGGAAATATCAAGTAAGGAATAGCACAATCCCCCGACAATGCCAACGCCCAGGGCAATCGAGAGCGATTCCAGGTTAATCTGCCTTTGTAGTTCATCGAGGTTGTTTATGTACCGCATATTCTGGCGGATCATACCTGCACCCAGGAGCAGACAAAGCATAATGCTGATTAATGATGCCGTATTATTAAAATTCCAGAGAAGTTTGGGGCCAAAGGATGCAATGGCAACACTAATGACCCAGGCGAGGGTCCAATAGGCAAGCTGTTTAGTTTGCCTTCTCGTATTACTAACCCATTCGCTGTTTGTATTACTCATGATAAGTTTCTTTTACTAAATGTAAAGTATGCTTTACACAAAGATACCTTTATCAATCGATTTTGTAAAGTTTATTTGACATTTTTTCGCTTCTTGAATAACAAAACATAAATCCATGTGATTCCAGACGGGGGAGATGTGTCTACAAGCCATGGATACATAAGGTCGATAAATGGCAGGTTCTTATCGAATGAGTCTGCAATTTGAGATCTAACTGCGTAAATTATGGTTTAAAATCTTTGAGTTGCCATGAGCAGACTTTATTCCCTCTTGATCAATGGGATCTTCTGGACTTTTTTGTTGATATCCTGTGGCCCCGGATCAGATGGTCAAATCCAATATGGAGAATTTGGCAGCGAATTTTCCAAAGAGCAGGTTGAGTCTCTATTTTGGATTCATTGTGCTAAATGCCATATGGATAATGGTGCCTCAAGGTCCCCTGGGCTCTTGCACCTTGGAAGTATGACACCCAGAAGTATTTTTGCTTCCATGGAAACGGGTAAAATGCAGGTACAGGGTGCACCATTGAATCGTCAGGAGAAAATTGCTATCGCTGAACTCCTGACCAACCGTGAGTATACTGAAACCAAACAGGTGATCAATAGATGTGATGACAACGATATCGTGCTTTCTCAGTTAAAATATTTTGGTTGGGGAGGTAATCACGAGGGTACAGGATTTGTCCCACAGGACATCGCCGGACTGAATGCCAAGGCAGTCTCATCCCTGGAGTTGAAGTGGGCTTTCGCATTTGAGGGTGGTACTGTTACCCGTACCAAGCCTACGGTAATCGATAATAACATCTTTTTCGGAAGTCAGTATGGCGAAGTTTATTGTCTGGACATGTTCTCTGGTTGTGTTCGCTGGGTATTTAATGCTGATGCCAATGTGAGAGGAGGATTGGCTGTGAGTCGTGATATCGGTGATAGTTTTCAGATTTATTTTGCAGATTTTGGAGGAAACACCTATGCCCTGGATGCAGAAACTGGTGGACTAGTGTGGAAAGCATCAGTTAAGAACGAACCCGGTAATGCAGTAACCGGCTCCGTCATATATTGGGACAGCATTGTTTATGTTCCCCTTTCATCTATGGAAGTGGTGACCGCTCAGCAGGATAGCTATGAATGTTGTAAAGGGTCGGGACAGGTCGTAGCTATTGATGCCTTATCCGGAGAGGAGGTCTGGAGGCACCGCGTAATAGGTGAAACGGCTTCACAGCGTGGTATTAACTCTGCAGGTGCCAAACGATTTGGCCCATCAGGTGCTCCGGTATGGTGCAGTCCTACCATTGATAAGGTCCGTGGACTACTATATATTGGCACAGGAGAGAACAATTCTAATCCGCCGACACTGACCTCTGATGCCATTCAGGCGCTGGATCTCCAAACGGGTGAAGTTAGATGGACTTTCCAGGCAACGCCAAAAGATGCATACATCGATGGATGCTCAGATGGCACCGGTGCCAATTGTCCGGATCCATTGGGACCGGATGTTGATTTTGGCATGGCACCCCTGTTGGTCACCAGACCAGACGGCAGTGAGGTTCTGGTTGTTGGTCAGAAATCCGGAGTAGTACATTGTCTGGACCCTGAGACAGGGGTACCTGTCTGGCAAAAAAGGATTGGCAGGGGTGGGGCTCTGGGTGGTATCCATTGGGGAATGGCTACTGATGGTAAGATCGTATATGCTGCAAATTCTGATTGGTTGCCTAACGGGGGTGATACTATTCACCCGGCTAACCCCGGTTTGTTTGCACTGGATATCATGAGTGGAGAAGTTTTGTGGAAATCGACTTCTGACCCGAAAATCTGCAGAGGAAAAACGGGTTGTTATAATGCTAATTCAGCCGCTCCAACTATGATTCCAGGAGTGGTTTTTGCCGGTAGTCTTGATGGGCATGCCAGAGCATATGACGCTGAAAACGGGAACGTCATCTGGGATTTTGATACAAACCGTCGATTCAAAACCGTGAATGGCATTGAAGGAAAGGGTGGATCGATTGATGGTCCCGGGCCTGTAATTGCCAACGGTATGGTTTTCTTTAACAGTGGGTATGCCTTGTTTGGTCAGATGCCTGGCAATGTCCTGCTGGCCTTCGCTCTTCCGGATTGATGGAAATTTTTTCCAGAGAATTGATGACCTTTCTATGAATACTCCTATCCAGGTGTGATAGCCGGTTTAAGCTAATTATCTTAGGATCCATAAAATGATACACTGTATGGCAATCCTAACTATGAACCGAAAGGCTTATCGTACTGACCAGGACCTGATCGAAGGTCTGAAGCGCAATGATAGCAAAGCATTGGATGCACTTTATCAGATGAGTTTTGGTCAGGTAAAACAATGGATGATGCAAAATAACGGAAGCGAACAGGATGCGGAAGACATTTTTCAGGACGCAGTACTAGCAGTGTGGAAGAATGTCAAGGAAGGTAAATATGAAAAAAAGAACAATGTAAAACTGAGTACCTATTTGTTTCAGGTTTGCAAGTTTCGATGGTATGAAAACCTCAAGAGCGCAAGAGTGAAGTACAATACCAAGCTGGATTCTGAAATGGATGTGATTGATACAGATGGAATGAATGAGATTTCAGAACAATCAGAGCGTGTCAAATACTTGCATCAGCTGTTTCATCAACTGGGTGAAAAGTGTAAAAGCATCTTACAGTTCTACTATTATCAAAAAATGCCACTGGCACAGATTGCCGAGCAAATGGGGTACACCGCCCAGAGTGCAAAGAATGAGAAGTACCGATGTATGCAGAGATTAAAAAAGTTGCATCAGAACTAAAACGAGACTATCATGAAAAGCGAAGAAGATAAAATGGATCAACTAGACCGCTATCTGGAAGGCAACATGACCGAAGCAGAGAAGCAGTTATTTGAAAGTCGGCTGGAATCAGATAGTGAATTGCGTGATGCACTAAAAGATCACAAACTGCTGATCGAAACCATCGAATCCGCGGCCATGAAAGATACCCTGTCGCAGGTGATGGCACAACAACGAGACAAAGGAAAGGCTGGGGTAAGATCCATAAACAGAACCTGGATTGCAGTGGCAGCATCAGTGGTGATCCTGTTTGGAGCATTCTTTTTTCTGGGACCATTTTCCGGAGGAGGTAATCTGTACGAGGAATATTATCAGCCCGATCCGGGTTTGCCTACAACCATGAGTACGGAATCAAATCTGCGTTTCACGGAGGCTATGGTGCAATATAAGCAGGGGGAATATAGGTCTGCCCTTGCCGAATTTGACCAATTGATGAACGATAACCCCGCCAGTGACACACTCTTGTTTTATCGTGGGATCTGTCATATGGAACTGGATCAGCCCGAAGTAAGTGCCTTTCTTTTCAATCAAATCAGCACCGATTCCAGGTTGTTTGGCGAAAAAGCCCAATGGTACCGGGCCCTGGCGCTACTTCAGGATGACAACACTGCCGAAGCAATTGCAGCATTACAGGTCATCAGCGATCAAGCAGACCACAGGTATCACGAGCAGGCAAACACTTTGCTAGAGAAGCTGTGAGGTATTTTTATTGCTTTCATACTCTACTTTAGACCTTCTGGCACTCCAGCCCAGGGAACTGGAAAACTGCCTTAAAGATTAGAGGTCTCTTAGCCACCAACATATTATAGGACCCGACACGAGGACCCCTGGTCAGCACTGGACAGGTTCTTGACTTACCCGACGAATCCCTACTATATGATTCGGGTCAAAAATATGCCCTGATGATTCTTCAATTCTTCATCCCGGATTATTCATTGGGGTTTCGTTATGAGAGTCAAATAGGCAATAAAGACGGGTGCAAACATAGTTAACCATTATGGTGAGAATCAAAAAGTGCTTATGTGCCCGTATTTGCAGCATATTTGGCTCGTAATAGAAAGGCCTAATGCATAGTCCGGGTTTATTGTTTCAGAGCACCAGTTTGCTCCTCACTTCCAGAATGGATAAAGAATACCACTATTTACGTCCTGGACATTCTGTCTATAGTGGAGCTAAAATTCTCCCAATTCAAGCAAAATTTCAAAAAATTCAGGCTTTTATATTATTGATATACAGATTGTTATGTGTAAATGGTGTTTTTCTATAAAAATTTTCTCTCCCCTCCTGATGACCTTTTCGTGATCTCCCCTATAGAGAAGTGTAATTCAAAACACTAATCATTTAAAAACATAAAGTCATGAAAAATCTAAATGAAACTAACATCGTAATCAACCACACTTCACGATCAAAAGCTGGCATGAATGAAGATTTTGCCACCACCAATTATGATCGGATCACTCTGGGCCGATCAGCTTCTTGTGATATCGCATTTGATCCTGATGCCGATAATATGGTAAGCAGGCATCACGCTACTATCCAGGCCTTGCATGATGGCACTTTTCGTTACCAGGTGATTGATGAAAACAGTACTAATGGTGTATTGGTCAACGGTCAGAAAATTAAAGGGATGGCTGTATTGGTTCCAGGTGATACAATTCAGTTGGGTCGGAAGGGGCCTGAATTCAAGTTTGATCTCAACCCCAGACCGGATGTGCTGCTGAGTAAAACACGAGTGATGACTGCATCCACTGCCAGGACTACTGTACAGGAATCTACCCGGGTACAACCTACTGCTCCGGCATCTGATGGCAGTTTTAGCCTCTCCACGAAAGCAACCCGGTTAATAGGAGCTGTTGCAGCCGGTATATTCATCGCGATTGTTGCTTTTTCTACCATATCATGGGATACTGCCAGTCCAGTCCAGCCTGTGCTGAATCCCGACACCAGTGTAGTAGTTGAAAAGCCAGCCGGACCTACAATGATGAACGCCAGTCAGATTGCCTCTGCTTACAAAGAAGCTGTGGTTTATATCAATAACAGTTGGAAACTGGAGAATTACCAGGGAAAGCAAATGTACCATCGCTATACTTTGGTTGAATATATGGGACAAAACTATGTTTACCCATGCTACATCAGAAACGCTGAAGGAGGATACGAACCATTTATAGAACCCTTTAACTATCAGGGCTACTCCAAACCAATCGGTGGACAGGGTGCAGGAACAGGATTCGTAGTATCTGAAGATGGATTTATTTTGACCAACAAACATGTATCAGCACCATGGGACTATACCTATCGATTTGAAGAGAATGCCTTTCCGGGTCTGGAAGTAAACAGCTATGGGGAATTGATGGTACACATGGATACCAGCTATATTACCGTAAAAGCTAATCAGGTACAAGACTGGATTCCAACCGAAGCATACTATGGTTCTCAGAAAGATGGACACGTGTTTGAAGGAACCATGGTATATCAGGATGTCATTTTTGCCGATCGTACCGGAAGACATACTGCCAGGGTAACCCGGGTTTCTGATAAGCATGATGTGGCTCTTCTGAAAGTTGATATTGGTAGCAAGTTAAAGACTGTTCCTCTGCATGATGATTACAATGAGGTAGCTTCCGGCAAGGCCGTATCGATACTTGGATATCCCGCACTTACCCCCAAAAGCGAGAAGGTAGAAGCAGGTTATGGACCAGGCACCAGTACTAAAGTGAGAGTCGTACCTAATCTCGCCATCAACCAGGGAATTATTTCCGCAGTACACAAAGGTTCTACCAGCTTTGATGCATCATCTTTGACCAGGTCACAGTTTGGCGATGCTTATCAGCTGACGATCAATTCAGCAGGTGGTGGCAATAGCGGAGGACCCATGTTTGACGAGTATGGCAGAGTGACCGGAATCTTCTTCTACGGTATGTCTGATTACACTAACACGATTTCTTTTGCTATCCCCATAAAATACGGAATCGAACTCCTATCCCTTTAAACCCACTCAATTCCATTTGGCCGCCGGTGTTGTATCAACACTGGCGGTTTCTTTTTGCGCGTAAATGAAATTTTTACCTGCCATTTGATGACCATTTGCATGCTGACTCTATACAAAGACAAATACAGGAAATGATGCAATTAGCCACACTTAGTAAACGAATAGGATTAACCGCAAGGACCAGGAAGTCTGTGCCATTTGTCCTGAAAGGGGTGTCTCTCACGGATCCGGGTTGTAGAAGGTCCAATAATGAAGATGCCATAGCACTTACCCTGGCAGACCCGCCAACCAGGCAACAAAGCAACCTGGCCATCTTAGCAGATGGAATGGGCGGCCATGCGGCAGGTGAAATTGCCAGTCAATTGACCGTTGAAACGATCTCAAAAGTTTTTAGCAACAGTCTAATCAGTAGTGCCAGCGATTTGCATAAGGTATGCCAGCGTGCTAATGCGAACGTGTGGAAAATGAGCCAGGAAAATGCTCAGTATGTGGGAATGGGTACCACCTGCACTGCCCTGGCAGTACATCATCAAAAAATGTTTTTTGTCCACGTTGGGGACAGCAGATTATATCAGCAGCGAAAGGGAGAATTACAGCAGTTGAGCGAAGATCATACCCTGCAAAGTGAACTAATGAAGAGTAAGCGGGAGGAAGCCATGCAGGTTAATCCCAACATTCTGAGCAGGGCATTGGGGATTCAGCCTACAGTAGAGTTTCAGGTTGTACCATCCGTGAAAGTTTCGATCGGAGACCGTTTTCTGCTTTGTAGTGATGGTTTGCATGATCTGGTTGATGATGACGAACTCGGTGACCTTTTGTCGATTCCTGATATCAACCTGGCTGTTGAATCTATGCTCTCACTTGCCAGATACCGGGGAGGGCATGACAATATCTCTCTCATTATCCTGGTGGCAACATCAATATGACCAACCTTAAAAATCAAGCGATCATGAAATCTGATATCATTGGCAATTATCGAATCGAAGAGAAAATCGGTGAAGGTGGAATGGGCACTGTCTATAAAGGCGTCGATCTGAATCTGCACAGACCCGTTGCGATTAAAATTCTACACCCTCACTTGTTGTCGGATCCGATGACTATTGATCGATTCCGGGCTGAAGCCCGTACCCTGGCTAGTCTCAACCATAGCTGTCTGGCTGTACTGTATAATTTCCTGGAGTTTGAAGATACTTATGCCATGATCATGGAGTATGTGGAGGGACAAACTATGTTAGAACTGATTAAGACAGACGGCCCGCTTGAGCCCGGCCGGGCTATTGCTCTGATGAGTAAGGTTCTCGAAGGCCTTCAACATGCACATGTGAATGGGATCATTCATCGAGACATTAAACCGAGTAATATCATCGTCACTGCCGAGGATCAGGTTAAAGTAATGGACTTTGGTATTGCCAGGATCATAGGATCCCAACGTCTGACCAGGACGGGTACGATGATAGGTACCCTCGAATATATGGCTCCCGAGCAAGTCAAAGGCAGTGAAGGGGATATAGCTGCTGATATATACTCCTCTGCTACCGTGTTATATGAATTGATAACGGGAGTTCAACCTTTTGAGGCAGACAACGAATTTGATTTAATTCAAAAAAAGGTCACCGTAAAACCGACTCATCTGTCACAAAACTGTCATGCCGTATCCAGGAAGTTAGCTTCCTGTGTTATGAAAGCATTGAAAACAGATCCGGCAGACCGTTATCCAACAGCTTTGGCTTTTAGCACATCACTCCAGTCTCTCGACACAGAATCAGTATGGGGAGATGAAGAGACTTCGACTCAGGCCGGGTTAATGGCGATATCGGAATGGTGCAAATCCCATATACCTGGACGGAATGCCATAATTGGTGCAGGACTGACCCTGGTTTTGACCATGGCATTTCTTCTGTTCTCAAATCACTCTGAAACAACAACATTAGAAAGCCCAAATCTAGCTGTAGGAGACACGATACCAACCACTAATGAGATGGGGCAGTTTGCATCTCATCAAGTGTCGAAGAGCTCACCCTCTTTCCCCGTTCAATATGAGGAGTACGATTCGCTCTTTCTGCAAGCCATGGAATATTTTGAAAACGAGCAATGGGTCTCGCCCGCGGGGACAAATGCCTATGAAATTTGTCAGAGACTGCTGGAAAATAATCCCGGTCACCAGGCTGCTGAGCAATTACTTGTCCGGATGGCTGAACGATTGGAAGCCAGGGGTGACTTGTATGAGCAACAAAGGCGGTTTGACCAGGCGGTTGAATTGTATACGCAGAGTCTACAATGTAGCTGGTCTGAAGAGGTGGAAACTAAAAAACAGCAAGTTGAAAGAAGGCTGGACCAACCGGTACTGGCATTTGTGGAGGATGATCAGCCGGATCGATCCCGTGGTGGCATCAAGAAGCCTGGAATAGCATCGGGACAACCTCCGAGACCACTTCACTTAAAAGTGCAGCAAAAGTCTCCCAGGCCAACCCTGGATGTGGTGGAAACTGAAAAGAAGATGGAAGCCACGGATACGGTCACGGCTGTAAGTAGCGACGAAGAAGGTCATGAAGTCAGTGAACCAACACAGACCATCGAAGCTGAGTCTGATCTGACAGAGAGTAATAAGGGGGAAACTGATGATCCGCAAATGGAAGAAGTCACATTAGGCAATGGCGAGCAACTTACTGTTGCCTTGCAGGGGGCCGTGAGCTCAGAGGATAATATCAATACATACGATCAGATCAAATTGCAGGTGACCGAACCGATTGTACATGAAGGTCTTACCATAGTAGCCAGAGGTACTCCGGTATGGGGCCAGGTGACACAAGTCAAATCCATCAGGACGAATGCGAAAGCCGTTCTCGAAATCGAGATCCAGGAGTTAGAAACAAATGGTGAAAACATACCCCTGAAGGCTGGAACGTTCAGACTTGTCGAAAAAGGAAAGAAGGGAGCCTATTTTGTTCATAATCAGCAATTTAATGTCAAGATAGACGGGGACCATAGCTTTGAAGTACCGAGTTTGTAAAAAAGATCTGAAAGATTTGATGACCTATTGAAAGCTTCTCCTATACAAGGGTGAATGAAATCTTAAACCTTTAAAAAACAAGTCATGAAACGATTAATATGGTTAGCGATCTTTTTACTCAGTGTTCTACTTTCATACGGTCAAATCTCGATGCAATCATCCAACGCAGGTTTTTCTCTGCAGGCTGAGTACGGATATGGAATGTGGAAATCAGAAGACTTTGGTGTCGACAGGGAAGGAGGGCAGTCCATGGGTGTTAGGCTAGGATATGGATTCAGTGAAAATTGGGAGGCTGTAGCAGCTTTTGGTTCAACCCGGATCAAACCGGATGATTTTGATTTTATGCCGTTTAGGTTAAATCAAGTAGATCTGGGTGCCAAATATACGTTTGGTTCGACCCTCAATCCGGTCAGGTTTCACCTGGCGGGCTATTTCTCACACATCTCCAGCAAGCAGGAAGTTTTCTACGATATATTCGAGCCTAGTCTATGGAAACTGAGCGGTGCGGCAGGTACCGTTGCTCTGGGAGCAAAATACCATATCGCATTACCGGTAGCTATTTCTTTGGATGCAGCTATGACCATGGGGAGTTATCGTCAAAATTACCTGGATGGATTTGAAATGGATCCCATAGATTATCAGGGATATCGAATTACGCTGGGTGTGATTGTATATTTTAATCAACTCTAGTTTTCCAAGAAAAACCTGGCTGAAAAACTGAATAGATACTTTTAATTTCAAAAAAGGGCTGGCATGTTGCTGGCCCTTTTGTTTTAGTTGGAATTTTTTAAGCGAGAGCGAAAGAATAAAAAACATATCAGAATCAGGCATCCTATTCCAGCCCAAACCCAAACATTACTGCTTCCAGCTAAATTCAGTGGGGTATTATCCCCAATAATAATCATACCGGCCCAGTATAGCGGATTAGCAAATTCAGGTGGATTATTTTTTAAAAAGGCAAGTTTTGCATCCTGGAGGGCAAGGTCTTTGGTTTTCCCTTTTTCAAGGTTGAGATAAAACATCTCCATTATTTCTGCGCTACTTTGATCATCAATTTTCCACAGCGACATCGATACACTGGGACACCCGGCATATCGAAAAGCTCTGGCAAGTGATAACATCCCTTCCCCGTTTTGCAATTTTCCCAGACCCGTTTCACAGGCCGTTAGACTCACCAGGGAAGCATCCATAGGAAGGCCATATATTTCATGGGTGTATAAATATCCATCCTCAGCGTGGGAACTGCTGGAAGGCTGCATGAAAAGTCGCGAAAGCATAGGATCCGAGTTGTTCATTTCGGCATGGGTTCCAAAATGCAGGATACGGTATCGCCCAATTTCTCTTTTTACATTTTCTTCAGTAGCATCCGATCCTTGTAAAGTCTTGCCCTGGAAAGATTGCCCAATGCGTTCAACAGTTCGGGTTGCCCAGGGTAAACTGGAAAGCCGTGTATTTCCAGACATTTCAGCGCTGGCAGTATCGGGGTGCTTATTCCTGGCATTATTATGAGAAAAGTCGGGAGCAACCGCCAGTATTCGATCTTTTTCATAGCTGTCGGTCGAGGAAGTCAGCAGTTCTTCGGATAGATATAAATATCGAAAGAGATGCTTTTCTATCATGAAATCCAGTTCGGAAAATTGGCAGTATTCGCCACCTCTTGCGCCAACCAGGAATTCGAAATTAATCCGGTAAAGAAAATCATGTGGAATAATAATGACATCACTTTTCCCGGAATCCAGAAAAGGTTTCAAAAATGATTCGGACAGGGAAAGACTATGCTTTGAAAAAGTTGAACAATCCTGGGTTTGCATAGCTCCTAACATCGAATCCACCTGGCTATGGATTTCTGCTAATCCATCCGTTTCGCGTTCCACAAAGAATACCGAATCCTGGCTTATACCGATTACATAGAAGAAGCCTTCACCAAATAGATATTGAAGTAGTTGTGTACTATCGGTAGTGGCTGATTGTATTTCATCAAGACCGGGTATGGATTGATTGTACTTCAATTCATGGTACCGGGGATATTTTTGCTCCAGTTCAAGCAAGAGTTTCTGGTATTCTATTTCTTTTGCGGACAATTGCAGAGAGGTTATGGTATCGTTTGCATAATTACCTGATCTCAGATGACTGATCTCAGACTTGAGCAACTTCTCAGATTCGAGAATCGAATCCGGCAAACCCGCATACTTCGTGGCATCCTGCTGTTGAAGCGCCTGCCGGAGGGCCTGGTACTTAATACGGTTTATGATCTCCCAGCCCAGTTCGATGTCCTGTATCTTGTTTGTCCTCTCGTAGGCGGCAAAAGCTACCTGAATAGCGCTACCATAGAACGGAGTACTGTAATTACTCCAGATAAGGGCAGCCGCTTCACCAAAACTTTGACCGGTTTCCATGATCAATTGATCCGTTCCTAACCGAATGAAATACAAAGCAGAGTCCAAATGATCCTGATGGGTTTCAGGATTTAACTGGTACTGGAGAAAGTGCGATTGCATTAGCCCCTGGTAGCAAAGGATCAAATTAGGTGCAAATAGTAGGTTATCAGATTGAAGTGGATTTGATGCTGAAGGATCAATCATCAAAGCAGACAATCCCTCATGGTAAAATTTGATGGACGCCGGATAGGAACCCAGGTGTCGGTACAAATCTCCAAGACGGGTATAGGTATCAAGCCGCCACGAATGACTATAGGGGTTTTGCTGATAAATATCCAGGGCCTGCCGGTACATTCTTTCGGCTAAATGTGATTCACCTGTTTGCTGGTATATATCCCCAGCCTGGTGATAACTGTGTGCCAGGTCAATATGATCCGGTCGTAGTAGTTTTTTCCTCAGTGCGATTGCCTTTAAAGCGTATTCAAGTGCCTCTTCATTATTTCCGGCCTTTTGAGTGACGTTTGCAAGCGCATAATATGATCGGGCGATTTCAATATGTTCGTCCCCATAAAAGGAGCTCTTGATCTGAAGCGATTGTAAAGCCTGGTTCGAAGCAAGGTCATAGTTTTGTTGTTGTACAGTTACTTCGGAAAGCATATCGAGGATGTGGGACATCATAATATGATCAGTACCAAGATGTACAGTACATAGTTCCCGGGCTCGGTTAAGCAATGGGATGCCCTGGTCATATTCACTGATAATGAAGAGGTATGAGCCCTTGTTGTATGTTGCCTGCAGTTCCCTGTGGGGGTTGTCGGCAGCCTGTGCAATCTCAATGCTTTTTTGGCTATAGGCAATGGCATCTCTAAATGCTCGTCGATCAGCATAGATACTGCTGAGGTTATTGTAAATGGTACCGATAATGGAATGATTTTCACCCAGTATGGGTATCAGGACATTCAGTGCCTTTTCATAGTAAAATTCACTCCTGTCCAGATCTCCGGACTCATTTAACAATACACCGACATTATTGTAGAAAATGCCCAGGATCTTGTCAGTACTATCAAGCACCTCCAGGTAGAGGATTTCAGCTCGCGCAACATAGTATTGAAGTGAGTCCTCGTCACCCAGCTCCTTGTAGGCCATGGCTAAATATTCGGCGGTTTGTGCTTTTAATCTGTGGGGCTCTGAAAAAACTGACTCACCCAGCTGCTGAGCCTCCAGTAAAATCTGTTGTGCAGATTCATATTGACCCATTTGATGTAACGAAAAAGCAAAGGCATTGAGTAATTCGACCTTGAGATGGTCCATACCTTCCATTTCTTCGAGTAGGCCGTAAGATTCGCTAATAAGATTGAGAGAACCTGAATAATCGCCGGTATTGAGGAGTGCAGTCGAATATTTGACGGTAAGGCTGGTCAGGGTATCCCACTCTCCGCGCTGGAGCAAAGTATCGTATGACTCCTGGAAGTAAGGAACAGCTACCGAGTATTGCCCCAGGTCAAGATAATACAGGGCTGAGTCCCTCGCTTGCTGGCTGTATGCCGAGGAGCAAAACAATGTCCCTGCCAGGAATATGAGTGTGTAGTGCCAGTGGCCGGTCATATGCCAATGTAATAAGATCCAGGAATAAGTGCTACACATTTTCAGCCGTCATTTGCTGACCAAAGGCTAGCTCCTCCTATATAGGGGAAACAACCAAAAAATCTTTAGCCATGAAAACATTTACCATGCTGTTGTTCTTTAGTTGCCTGACCGGCCCTATCCTGGCACAAAGTATTACGCTGAAACAAAATGCGGGAGGTCAACAAGTAAGGGTGGTTTTTCCCATATCCGAGCATCACTTTTGTCAATTTACCGGAAATGAAATTAAGCGAAATCTCTTTGGCCTTCGCTTCGCGGTGGGCATGGGAGCTTCCTTAGAGCTGGCGTCACAGGTGTCGGTAACCTTCTTCCGGGCTGTACCCGATAGTCGGCCTTTTTCTGTTCAATGGGCTGGCAGGGTCAGGCATTTCGCAGGTAAGGAACTTTTCCCCCTGGACATTCCCACTTATCACTCTATCGCATTCTTCGGTGCCATTTTTAAGGATTCCGGAGGTCATCTTATGAGTTATTACCTTCAATACAAGCGTTCAGAAAAATTGCACGCCGTGCTTTGCGGTACGGTGCACCGGGTATCAAAAAAGTTGGCACTCACCATCGACTTGTCGTGGACAAGTAAGCTGACTCAGGACCTGATCGAAGAAGCAGCAACACCGGATCCGGGGTTGACTTTCAAGGCAGGAGCAGGGGTGTTGTTTTATTTTTAGGAATGGATTTGTTGAGATTCTGGTATCAATACCATTCCCCTTCTCTCAACCTCTTAACCTCACCATCTCTGGTTTGAAAATCTGTTTCCAGGCTTTCCCGGCCTTTTTTTGTGAGTTTAAAGACGATGAAATGAAGGTGTGGACCTGTCGTCCAGCCGGTCTTTCCACTTAGTCCAATAACTTCCCCGGCTTCTACTTCCTGACCTTCTATCACCTGGGCACCATTTTTCTTCAGGTGGGCGTACTCGGCAAAGGTTCCATCTTGATGAAGGATGCGAATAACATTGTTGTACTGATTGCAGGATTCATCCGGGCATGACTTGCTGTGCCTGTCCACTACATCGGTAACAACGCCACTTCTGGCTGCCAGGATCTCTGTGCCTTCGGGCATGTCGAAATCCAGTGCATTCTCACCCCGGTGTGAAGTCCTGCCGTTATAGCCCTGCGATACAATGAAAGTTTGATCATCCCGGTATGGAAGCATGTAGGGTTCTTCCGGGTCGTGGGTGGTATGGAGTACATCTCCCGGGAAGGATTGGAAAGAATAACTGAATTTCCAGGACTTTCCCCTTTGCGGCGACATCCTGCTGATCAGCACTCGCTCAGACCTTGGAGGGACGATGGCAGGATTAGGGTAATTGGGATCTATATTCATATTGGACACTTTTGGATCAATCGAAATGGTGACCGGATAGTATTCCTGATTATCGGCATAGATTTCAATGGCCCCGTCATTTTGCTCATGATACAACTGAAGATCCAGTTCCTGGGCTTGAAAAGGCGACCAGCAGTGGAGTACCATCAACAATAGCAGCGTCATTCTATTCATCGCGTAAAGCATGTACGGGGTTTGAACGTTGTGAGCGAAAAAGTTGGACCAGTAATACCACAACTAACAAAGTAAGAATGGAAAGTAGTGATAGACCATAGGCATCCCAGGGAACATGAATCCGGTAGGCAAATTCTTCCAGCCAGCGTGATACTGCATAATAGCTGACCGGAATGGCTACTACTGACGCCAGTAGAATGATCCATAAATAGGTTTTACCAAGGAGGGACATGAGGGAACCAAAGTCAGCTCCTACTACACGCCGAATAGCGATTTCTTTTCTTCTGCTTTCCAGTGAATATGCGATCAGACTAACAAGTCCGATGAACGCAATAATGATGGCCAGGACCGCCAACAGGCTCAGTTGACTCAGTTGAACTCTCTCGTTTTTATATAGGTTTTCATACAATTCATCCAGGAAGTGATATTCCATGACATAGGGATAGCGTTCTTTCCAAATGCTTTCCAGGGAAGCCATGGTCTGCTCAATATCATTGGTGGATACCTTGACCAGGAAAGTGTTTAACCAAAGGGGCTCGACCACCATGATCATGGGATCCACCGTATTCTTAAGTGTTTCCTGATGGTAATCTTGAACTACTCCGGCTATGGGACCCGACGCCAGTTCAAACGAACCTATGGACCAGCTTACCTCCTCACCCAGAATATCCTCCGGTCGATCAAATCCGAGCTTTCGCATACCCGTTTCATTAACCAGGTACTTGCGTCTTTGCTCCAGCAAATAATTTTGTGGGGTCAGATCCTCGTTAAATGTAGGAATGGGCTCCGGTAAGGGTTCGGAGGAGAGGTCATTACCGGCAAGGACTGTCATACCCATCAGTTGAGTGAAGGTTGGGTCAATAACCTGTACATCCAGTAACGGTGCCTGTTCCTTATCCTGGTTTTTTCCAGTTAATAGTACAGGGCCACTGTCGCGAATTTCACGCGAAGGTACCTCCATACATGCTGACACCTGGATTACGCCCGGAAGCTCCTCAAATTCATGACGAAGAATTGACAGGTCCTGTTTTACAGGATCGGGAACATTGGGCAGTGCAATAATTTGTTCACTGTTAATGCCCAGGTTTTTGTCACTCAGATACTGCAGTTGTCTATGGCCCACCAGCGCACTTCCCAGCAAGATTAAAGTGGCTGTAAACTGTATCCCAATGAGTCCATTCTTAAACTTGTGGACGCCTTTTCTTTTCGTAGGCGACCAGGTTTTATTGTACCGAAGGGTATTAAGAATATTCGATGAAACCATGGTTGTTGCGGGATAGATTCCAGCCAGAAATCCTGTCAGAAGGGTGATGCTGCCCAGCGTGATCCAGAGGAAGGTGGTTGGTGGCAAGGTAGTGACACCGGTAGCGGCACTAAAATAGGGCCATACAGCAAGTACAACTCCACTAGCAATTAGCATGGCAATAGCACTGAACCCGATCGTCTCCATAATGGTATTTCTGATCAGGCTACCTTTGCTGGCTCCGAGGATCTTGCGGACACCTATCTCCTTCGATCGTTCCAGCATGATGGCTGTGCTGAGATTAGTGAAATTGACCATGGCTATGACCCAGATAAAGAGGCCAACCCACATAAATATTTTAACGTACATCCAGCTACTGTTGGGCTGAATTTCGCGGGCCAGGTTGGACTCCAGGTGAATGGAGGACAGGGGCTGAAAGCTGAGATCAATATTTTGACTTTCGTTTTGCTCCAGATATTTTGCCTTGAACTGATCTGATTTTGTTCTTACTGTTTCGATGTTGGTTGCCTGGTCGAGCAATACATAGACATAGGCCCAGCTTGACCGTTCCTCTTCATTGGTAAAGGAAAACAGCATCTCAACCGGCATATGTGAATTTGCCGGCAAATCCCGGATGACACCCGTTACCTGATAGGGTTTTTCTTCAGAATCCCAGGTCCCAGACACATAGATCTGTTGCCCCAGGACATCGGAAGAACCAAAGTAGCGACTGGCTGTGGATTCCGTGAGTACGACTGAGTATGGATCTATCAGGGCATCGGCAGATCCGGTTATCAGCTCATAGTCAAATACATCAAATACTTCTGAGTCTGTGATGAACGCATGCTGTGGTTTGAATCGGTCCTCACCCACGCGAATATACTTCTGCTCCTGATTTTGAAAACGAATGAGATTTTTTATCTCGGGGAGATCTGAAGGCATTTCATTGACCCAGTCAACCGGCACTCGGGCCCAGTGTACATTAAAATCATCTGTTGAGTAAGCATAAGTTACCCGGTAGATCTGTTCCTGATTGGTGTGGTATTTATCGTAGCTGGTTTCAAAGTATACGTACGCCAGGGTCAGTATTACCGTAGCATATGCCAGGGTTAATCCGGCAGTGTTGAGGGATGAATAAAAGAATCTTCGTTTGAAGTGTCTATATATGCTGATAAGTACCTGGCTGAAGTAAGAAGGTCCCTGAAACATGTCAAATGGATAATAGATTGGTATAGTAATCCAACGCTTGAGATATGTCCACAAGTATCAAGCTTCACTTTTCCAGTTCTGTCAAGTAAGTGGACAAGCAACACCATGATAGGTTAAACCGGAAAGATATTACCTTTCCTTCAATGCCTGGATCATTTTAGTTCATTCCAGGCCTAAACTATTAACTTCTCATGGAAATCAATCGTAAACTCGGATTCCTTACAGTGATATTAATTTCTCTGGGTTTGTGGTGCTGTCGGGCGAATAATCAAGAGGTGACAGGTCCACCTAATATCCTGTTCATAATGGGAGATGATCATACCACTCAAGCTATCAGCAGCTACGGAGGTATTCTGGCGGATTATGCCGATACCAGGCATATAGATCGGCTGGCAAACGAAGGTGTGAGATTCACAAATGTGTTCTGTAGTAATGCCATTTGTTCCCCCAGCAGGGCAACCTTACTTACCGGTAAATACAGTCATAAAAATGGTATCCGTATGCTGGGAGAGGAGTTTGATGGCAGTCAACCAACCGTGCAATCAATTGTCCGGTCAGCAGGTTATCAGACAGCCATATTCGGAAAGTGGCACTTAAGATCCCGACCAACCGGATTTGATGAATACAAGGTTTTGCCAGTACAAGGCAGGTACCAGGATCCGGAATTTCATGTCTCTGACCGGGATTCTTTCCAATGTGGCCAATAAGACCATGCTCGCTTCATTTGAGGCGGTTGATAACGTGCTTGGACTGATCGCTGCTGAAGCCGACGCCAACGACTTCAAACAGGTCACCAGCTACCGTATGACGGGCCAGGGTGAGTTTGAAAAGGTCGGTCCCGATGGTGAGATCAAGCACAACGCTCTCAGTGAAGAGACGTTTCAAAATCAGGTCGAAACCTATGGAACAATGCTCACGCTCACGCGGCGAATGATGATCAACGACGATCTGGGAGCGTTCCTGAA
>JAUILF010000475.1 GCA_030433135.1 Bacteroidia bacterium
TGGAATCAAAAATCACCCTGCGCATAAACAAAGTATCCACACATGTACCTTCATTACCATATTTATCGATTGCTCTCCAGTTTCTGACAATAAATCCGGAAAACACCGGATCGTTGAACAATTGTATCCATTCATATCCCTGTGGTTCCGGCACCAGGCCTTCGTCACAATTATCGATTACCTCAGGGACTTTAAATCCCGTCATTGTAGTTGTATCAAGTGGAGTAAATGGATCCCATGCCAGTACATCATTACAAATCGTGGTATCGTTTTCACAAATCAGCTCGGGAGGATTGGCATCGGTCAGCAGTACCAGTGATTCACAGGATCTGCCAGTGGGGGGATGCGTTATGGTGGCTGTTATGATTTGATTGGCGTATTCGATCGTCACCGGATTAGGTACCGGGATTTCCCCATTGATCGACAAGGATACTTCATAGGTCCCGGGACAATCAGGTACACCACTGGTAAGCAGATGCTGGGGCATGATCAGCTTTTCACAATTGTTATCAAGTGGGATATTGACCTCACCAAAACAATTGAAAGGATATCGTTCGTAATCATCGGCAATATTCACCTCATAATCCAACATGAGAATACAGGATTGAACCTGGATCGTACATCTCAATGTAAAAGGGCCACTATTCAGGTCCTGCCATTCTACCGTTACCTGGGTACCATCGGTGGCTCCGAGAATTTGACCTCCGCCATCTAATACCCAAACGTAGCTTGCAATACCTGAAGGATCGGGTGCTACGCTGTACACCTCCTGCGATCCGGGACAAACCTCGTTTGCACCCATGATCATGTTACTGGGATCAGGACATAATTGTGCCTGTACCGATTCTGACATCATCAGAATGACTAGGAACATCAGACCCGAAATCCACTTTTTAGCTGATTTTGCCATAATACCATTTGAATACTCGCCAGAATAGCACCAAATATTATGCCAAATCGTAATATGTAAAACCCTTTTTATAAGTTTTTAAAACATTATCTCTATTTTTAATATATCAGGTTATTAGTGACCTTTTCCTGCCCAGCAATACAATGAATAACTATTAGATAAGGACATGGTCTGTAGGAATAGACGAGATTACCTATCAGAGATTGGCAGGTTTATCCTGAATACAGTACCTCAAATGTTCGAGATCAGACGATTGGTCAGGAATCCATATTACAAAGTAGATTACAGCGGTATATTCCCATGTTTTTTGTGAGGACGATCAACTCTTTTATTCCGCAGCATCGAAAAGGCCGATATGATCTTGCTTCTGCTTTCTTCCGGCAAAATGACTTCATCAATGAAACCCCTTGCCGCCGCACGGTAAGGATTGGCAAACTTGGCAGCATAGTCCTGTTCGCGTAGCCTGGCAGTTTCTTCAGGGTTATCAGATTCACTGATTTCTTTTCGAAAAATGACTTCGCTGGCACCCTTGGCTCCCATCACTGCTACTTCTGCTGTCGGCCAGGCATAGTTGATGTCAGACCCGATGTGCTTGCTGTTCATTACATCGTAGGCTCCACCATAAGCTTTACGCGTAATCAGGGTTACCCGTGGTACGGTAGATTCGCAAAAGGCATAAAGCAATTTAGAACCATTGGCAATAATCGCATTCCACTCCTGATCGGTTCCGGGCAAAAAGCCGGGTACATCTACCAATACCAGAATCGGGATATTAAAACAATCACAGAATCTGACGAATCTGGCACCTTTACGCGAGGCTTTCACATCCAGCACACCAGCCAAACGCCTGGGCTGATTGGCCACCACTCCAATCGACTGACCACCAACACGTGCAAACCCTACAATCAGATTCTGAGCAAAGTCCTCCTGCACCTCGAAGAAAGATTTCGTGTCTACTATCTCGATCAATATCTTCTTCATATCATATGCTTTGCGGCTACTGTCCGGCATTAACTCCTCAAGTTTCGGCCGCAACTCACTTGACTCCCTATATCTGAGTCTGTGAGGTTTATCATCACAGCTTTGGGGGAGATAAGAGAGTAACGATTTGATCAGATCCAGGCAATGTTTGTCATCTCTGGCCACGAACTGGGTCACTCCGGACTTTGTGGCATGTGCCCTGGCTCCTCCCAGCTCTTCTGCAGTCACATTTTCACGTGTAACCGTCTTAACCACACCTGGTCCCGTGACAAACATGTAGGATGTCTTCTCCACCATAAATATGAAATCAGTCAAGGCAGGCGAATAGACGGCTCCGCCAGCACAGGGTCCCATCACGGCTGAGATCTGAGGTATGACACCGGAAGATATCGTATTGCGAAAAAAGATATCGGCATATCCACCCAGTGAATTGACCCCCTCCTGTATTCTTGCACCTCCACTGTCGTTCAAACCGATAATCGGAGCTCTGTTCTGAAGTGCGAGGTCCATGATTTTGCAAATCTTCTCAGCGTGTGTTTCCGATAAAGATCCCCCCAGTACGGTAAAGTCCTGTGCAAAAATATATGTGAGTCTTCCATCGATGTTGCCATAACCGGTTACAACACCATCACCGGGAAACTGAAACTGATCCATCCCGAATTCGGTACATCTGTGCTCAACCAGCATTCCAATTTCTTTGAAGCTGTCCTCATCCATCAGATAATGAATTCGCTCTCTGGCCGTAAGTTTACCCTTATCGTGCTGCCTGGCGATACGCTCTTCACCCCCACCCTGACGGGCAACTTCTTTTCTGTGTTCTAATTCTTTTTTCTTCTCCTCCATAAGATTATCGGCGATCTGGTTTTTGCTAATCCGGGAACAAATATTGTACTGCGGATTCGTGATAATATAATAATTGTCAAACCAGATCTACATGATGCCTGGGAGACGATCCCAAAGTACCATAATATCTGCCTCCATTTTATCAATGGAACAGTATATAGGTTGAGAATTCTTTTAATTTTGCCGCTGCACATTAAAAAGTTGACAAATAGATGAGTGATAATCAACTTTCCGCCCGGGTAAATAACATGGAGGAATCGGCTACAATCAAGATGACACAGATGGCCAGAGACCTGGCTGCCAAAGGACATGAGGTGATTAGCCTGAGTATTGGTGAGCCGGATTTCGACACCCCGGATCACATTAAGGAAGCCGCCATACAGGCCTTGCGTGATGGACATACCAAATACACGCCCGTTCCCGGCACGCCCGAGTTAAAAAAGGCTATCGTTCGTAAGTTCAAAAGGGACAACCAGCTCGATTTCACGGAGGGCCAGATTGTAGTGAGTAATGGAGCCAAGCAGTCTATTGCCAACCTCTGCCTGGCCCTGGTTGATGAGGGAGATGAAGTGATCTTATTTGCCCCCTATTGGGTGAGTTATAAGGAGATTGTCAAATTTGCCGGGGGTGTACCAGTGGAGCTCAAAGCAGACATCACGCAGGATTTTAAGGTAACGCCAGCTCAGTTAAGGGATGGTTTAAGCGACAGGACCAAATTGCTGATCTTTAGCTCACCCTGTAATCCTACCGGTTCGGTATATACCGGTGATGAGCTGGCCGCCCTGGTGGAAGTTTTAGAGGACTACCCCAATGTGGTTATCGTATCTGATGAAATCTATGAATACATCAATTTCACTTCCGGACATGTGAGTATTGGTGCGCTGCCGGCTGTCAGTGACAGGACCGTAACCGTCAACGGTTTTTCCAAAGGCTTTGCCATGACCGGCTGGAGACTGGGATATATGGGTGCACCTTCCTGGATCGCCAGTGCCTGCACCAAGATTCAGGGACAAATTACATCTGGCGCCACCTCATTTGGTCAAAAGGCGGCAGCACTTGCACTTGATGGAGATATGGCACCTACTCAAGAAATGAAAAAGGCATTTCTCCAGCGAAGAGATATGTTGATCCGTTTGCTGGGGGAGATTCCCGGATTGAAAGTAAACAAACCAACGGGTGCTTTTTACATCTTCCCGGATGTCAGTGCTTTTTTCGGTCGTTCCTTTAATGGAGAAGTGATTAATGATGCAGATGATCTGGCCTTGTATATTCTTAATGAGGGTCATGTTTCAG
>JAUILF010000057.1 GCA_030433135.1 Bacteroidia bacterium
ATCCGTATGACCACCGGAATCCGCTTCGCAAGTAATGTCATCTGCCATGGGTACCTTCTGTGCTAATTCGGCTTGTAGTGGTGTTATTTTTCCTTTTTCCAATAACGAGGTGAGGAACTTTTCCGGAGCAGGCTCCATAAAGCGAGCAGCTACTTCTTTTCGTGATATTTTGGCTATAACCTTATTTTGTATTAGGATTTCACCAGCTTCATTTTGCATTAATCCGGCAACCCGATAATGCACGATGTTTTCAGTCAGAGCCAGAAAGGCGGAGGCTTCCACCACCCGGACACTATTTTTTAAATATAGTGCTACTGCAGCAGCTTCTAATGCTGGTTCATTGGGGCTATGGATAAGATTGAAGGCATAGGATTGATTGGGCAATTCTTTCTGTATGTTTTCAATGGCTTTGGATACACGTTTAGGGACCAAACCAGCAGCTCCGAATGATCCCAGCAAACTCGCTTTCCCCATGGCTATAACCAATTGTTCTGAGGCAATTCCATTGGCCATGGCACCGGTTTTATAAGCATACTTTATCCCATAGTCTTCCCGAAAAGTCGGGTCCCCTAACTGGCTTGCAGACATGGGAGTAGCAAGAGCCAGGACCTGTAGTCCGCGACCAGATGATACCAGCTCACCTGAGTTGCTTACTCCGATCCGACCGCCGAAATCCCGCATGATATAACAAGGTAAATCGGTCTTCCTTAATTTTTCTTGAATTTGCTTTTCATCGAAGGCAATTTCTCTGGGTGAACCCTTCCAAAAGAGTTGTTGTGGGGTCCCGCTATAATTAAGACTCATGCAATAGAGGTTTTTTAATGTCGATGGTTTGTAATGTCCATAAACTAACTTTCTTCGATACCCAGACCCAGGTCTGTTACCTGATAGATTCTCATTTTATCGTTCCACAAGTAGGCATCTGCAATGATGGACATCTGGTTTGCAAAGTGTTCAATCTTTTTAATGTGAATTTCCAAATGCATTTCCTTTACGTCCATTAATATTTGCCCCCTGTACTTCCAGCAACATTTATTATCCTGGAGCTGTACAAATTTCGGTGATTGAAAATCTTTTCCTAAATCTTGTTGCAAAGCAAATACCTGCATAGCTTGCAGGATCGACTCAATTCCGAGTGATCCGGGCATCACAGGATCCTGGTAAAAATGACAGTAGAAAAACCAATCATACTTTTTAATGAATTTTGTGGCATGGATATATCCCAGACCGTGTTTACCCTGATTCCTGGCAACAATTACCTTGTCTAATAAATGGAGTTGATTTTCAGCCAGTCGATAGTGTGGCTTGCCTTCGGGAGCCTTGAATAACTTCATTCTTCCGTATAGCGAATCTAAGTTTATTTGCATATAATCTGCGTCGGTGAGTTTTTCTGACTTATACCAGGGTGGTATTTCAGTACCGTTATCCAGTCCGGCCTGAGTTGCTAAGGCATTTTCCGGAAAGAAACCGAAAGATGATTTACCACGATAGAATACCTGCCCCTCAACGGATAACTCAAAGGTGTAATTCTGCAGGATGGTGCCACCAAGCGCAACTGAAGATACCATTACAGACCTGTTAGTGATCGTTTGACCGCGAAAATCTGTCCCTTTAGGTAAGCCAAGTAAGGTGCCCTCCCCGTCGAGGTTTCTGAAGAAAAGGTCCTTATCCGGGAACTGCAGGGTACTTCCCAGGTAGGCTCCCATGAGTCCGCATGGTTGCAGGGCTACTTCCATTAATATGGAATACGGCATGGAATAATTCGAATTTTGCTGATAATACCAGGCATCATCCGGTACGTCGTATTCCGTTACGATGCTGGATGGCTTTCCAAGATTTCCACGAGTGCCATCTATACTTATTACCCTGGAAATTAACTGCAAATCAGTATTAGGCTGGCGGGACGCCTTACGACCATTATAAATGGAAAATTCCGGTCCGAAGCATTTGGAAAGATCATCAAGGGCAAAGATGGTGATGTCTGCTTCATTCAAAAGAGCACCGGCAGATCTTTGAGAAATCGGGATGCCAGGCGTCTTTTCCAGGTATTTGGGTTTTGATTTTTCACGAAGTTGCAATCCCAGGTTCTCAAAATGAACCGTGACCACATTATCTGATATGATTTCCAGGTCACCAATTACATATGGATTTGGAATAAGGCCGATCTCTTTGATCTCTAATTTGTAAATCAGTTTGGTATCTCTGGGTGTTACTTGTTTCCTGCAACGTACTTTTTGGGGTAAGTCAAAGACAGGCTGATAACGGGCATCTTTGGTCAGTCTCTGTAATCCCAGCATCAACATGAAAAAGCGCAGTAAATTCCCGCCACCTTCGGCCTGTAGAGAACCAGCCAATACTTCATCATCACGAAAATGGCAGGGAAAATACCAGTCATCCGGGTGGAGATCCTTTTCTGCAACGATATAACCCAGACCATATGCTCCTCCTGTCAAATCAACGGAAGTGATTCGATCCAGCATCAAAATCCTTTCCGGGGGTAACCGAAGAGATGGATTGCGGCCGTTTGCATAGTAAGATTCATCTCCAAAACATTTTTCGAGGTCTCCATTGATAAGATGGAGAAGATCCTCTTTTGTGAAAGCTGTTTTGGTAGTTGTAAGTAATGGAGAGAAGAATTTTTTCTCTGCCGCATTTCTTTTGGCTTGCTCACTTTCCGTATAAACCACTCCTTTGCCCTCCTCGAGTTGTTCATCTGTGAAAAAGCCGGCACATCCTCCATCCATCTTTAAGACCAGCCGATCTTGCACATAACAGCGATAGCTAAAAAAGAAAAGAAGATTGTCTGCATTCTGTACAAAGGAGTTAATGGAAATGTCATATCGCAGAGTCTGACCTTCGAATGGCAGGTCATCGACAAACGTTAATGTGCAATCCAGTAGGCGGTAGACCAATTCACCTTTGTTCTGAAAATCGATGCCGAGATAAGAGATGAGGAGCAGGTCGCACTGTCCTGATTCTACCGAAACCGCCCACGGTATTTGCCGGTCTGTAGTAAACCAGGCATCGTATGGTATATCGTACTCCGTCTGCATTGTGGAGGGTTGGTAGACACCCAAAGTTCCATCGAGACCGGTTACACGACTCACCAGAAGGTATGGATGCATAGGTAACATGACACGACGGCGGTAAGTGTCAATTACAGCATATTCCGAACCAAATACATCAGCAATCTTACCGGTGGCAAAGGTCTCCAGATCCTGCTGCGAAAAGACAATCTGCTTACCTGCCAGATGTTCGCCTGATGAATAATCCTGGAGTATCAGTCCGTTTTCACCAAGGCGAGGTCTTTCTGCTGGTGTTAGTCTATTATTACTCAGACTTTTTGTTTGCATAGAAACATTTGATTCTTTGGATGAATGGGTTTGAGTGGAAATATTGGGTGCAGCCAGTACCTGGTTGTCTATCTTGCTTCGTTCTTGTCCTTCGTACGAAAAGGTGTTCTCCGAAGATATCACTTCAACCAGCTGCTTCGTCTCTGTTTTCCGAAATCTCCGTTTATTTTCTTCAGTTAAGAACATATCGTAAATACGCTTGCCTCCAGGTACAATCTTTGTAAAGAAATGCCGCGATTCACTAGTTGTGACTTTTTTGGGGTATAGTGGGGATAGATCAACGGAAATGCCATGACTCAATAACTGGCCCAGTGCTTCCACCAAAGATTGGGCGTCAGATTTTCCTTTATGGTTGACACTTACTGCGACATGTTCCTGACCACTGAGAATGGTTTGGATCCAATGTGTACAGGTGGCATTTGGTCCCATCTCCACGAAAATATTTGCACCGTCCTCAGAGACGGTCTTCACCGTAGATGGAAAATCAACCTGCTGACAGCAAACCGCGGTTGAGTTTTCTGCAATAATATGACTTTCAAGCTCCAATTTAGATTGGGAAATACTGGAGTAGAAATCAATTTTAGGGAATTTTTGCAAGGGGAACTTATGCATACGTAATAAGCCCTCATTCTCTACTTTACAAAAGTCGTGATGGATGATGTTTTGAAATGGTATGGCAACAGTCGGACAGCCCAACGTGTCGGCTATTTTTTGACACGCTTTCTTGTCACCGGAAATAACTACTTCCATGTCAGTATTGATAAAAGTCAGATAAACCAACTTCTCCCTATTAACCAATTCTTCCACTCTTGCTTTTGGTGCCAACAACACCAGGCTTGTCCATCGTTCCTGAGCTTCTTCCGTGGAGACCTTCCAATGCTGGGCCAGGGCTTCCAGGTTGCCGGCAAACCTGTTTTTGAAAATCGGAGAATTTTGAAATTCCTGTGACTCATCAGCACTCCAGACACCCAGTGCATACCACATACTACTACATTCGCCCATACTATATCCGAAAGCTGTATCCGGATCCAGCTTAAAGTATGATTGCAGAATATGCGTTAAGCTGGCAGAGTAAAATACTCCAACAGACATCATGGCTATTGCATTATTATAAATTGGTGATGTTCCGTTTTCAGATGCGACTTGTTTCGGATACAGATAATCCGGCCAAAGAGAATGCTCCAGCTCAACATTCAAGGTCTCAAAGTATGAGTACAAACCAGGGAATAATTGAAAGAGATCACGGCCCAGTCCTGCGTATGCTGTTGAAGAACCCGGATAGACCATTGCGACCTTACCCTTAGTACCTAGTGGTGAGGGTGTGAAGTAGCTTCCCGCAGGTGTTTTTAATGTCTTCTTATTAGTAAAAGCCGCAGAAATCTGAGTCCGGAAGAATTTGATTTCTCTTTTTAGTCCTGCGACATCACTGCAGAGTAATGTCAAACAATAGGTACTTTTCTTTTCCTGAAAAGTTTCATAATACTGCCTTCCAAGCTCGGATAAGTCAGTTGATGGTGTCAGGCTTTGACTCAGTTCAAGTAGCTGTGTATTGATGTCTGACTCCGAATCTCCTCCAATGGCAATCAAGTGAGGCGACTGAGTGATTAGAAAACCACCATCTTCAGGTATCTTACGGTCACCTTCTGATAATTGAATTTGCATTTCACCTGGACCATTAATAGCTGCGAGCCGTCTGGTTTTTCCATGTTGCAAGATCCACGGTCGGGATTTCAGGGGGAAATAATAATTGCTCTCATTAAATGAAGAAACCTCTTTTGGACTATCCCAATTAGGAGTGGATGGAATAAAGCGATGATGAAGGCAAAGACTTGTTTTTATCAGGCTGGCTATTCCGGATGCAGCATAAGTATGTCCAATATTGGTCTTGACACTTCCCAGCGCTACCGGGGTAGAGGGTTTCTTTTTGAGAAGAGATTGTAATTCGGTGTCATCTTGTGCCTGTATGCCAGTGGCGGCCAATTCTAAGTAATCTGCTTGATGTGCCTTGTGGGGCTGACCAATTGTCTCGATGGTAGCGTAAGATCTGGCCTTGGTAAGTTCGGTTTGCTTCTTCAAAACCACTGCACCGGCTCCTTCACCCACCAGCCATCCACTTTCGTTCTGGCTGATAGACAAGCCTGGATTTGGATTTTGGTTGATGGGATTACTCTTATTTCTCAAAAGCACATTTTCAAATCCTCCCGAAAAATCTACTCCACCTACTACCACTGCGTCAACTTCGTCAAGTGATAGCATATTTTGGGCAATTTGCAGAGCTTTTAAAACGGAATTATTTCCCTCGGAAATGGTAAATGCCGGACCGGAAAAATCCCAGAGTGCAGCAATACGACTAGCCATTATATTACCCACAAAGCTCGTGTGCTGGCTTGGTGTCTGCTTTCCTTTTCGTGCATACAGACTGTTTTTGCAAAGCTCTTTTAATTCTTCAACCTGCTTTTTATCAAGGCCGGTTTCCTTTTTTTGGAGCGCCTCATCAAGTTGCCAGGATACGTCCCACCGTGCGAGGTAATGATGGATTGCCAGCTCAGGCTCCATGGCGATAATGACTGCTGCATTTTGCCCCTCCTCCAAACCTGAGTCCCTGATGGCATGGTCTGCTACCTTTAGGATAAGAGCTTGTTGTGGTTCCAGTGTTTCGGCTTCCTGGGGTTGAATTTTATAGCGTAGTAAATCAAATTCAAAATCTTCGATATAGGCACCGTTGGGTGCCTTACCACTTTCAAATCCATACCGTTTCAGTAGACTCTCCTGCTCATCAAAGCCTTTCCATCTCATAGGTGGCAGTGGTCTGAAATGTTGTTTACCACGGTAAATAGTAGCATAGAATTCATCAAGACCGGTGCAATCTCCAAAATGGGCGTCCATTCCAATGATGGCCATGGGAGCCATTTCGACGCTTGAATGTGGATGGGATTTGCCTTTTTTCTTCACGTGATTGTGCACCACCATATGGGCGTTAGTACCGCCGAATCCAAATGAGTTTATCCCGGCCTGCTTTGTTCGTCCACTCCATTTGGTCGGTTCAGTAATCATCTGCGCTTCTCCAATCCACTTATTTTGAGAGACAACGGACTCTTGCAAATGGAGGTTGGGAGGTATTTCACCTGTTTGCAATGCCTGTAAGACCTTCAATAGTCCGGTCATGCCTGCTGCAGTGAGCAGGTGACCCATGTTTGACTTTACCGAACCAAGCAGGGGCTTTACCTCATATGGTAAGAAAAAGTCAGCAATCGAGTTGATTTCAGTAGCATCACCCAATGGTGTGCCCGTGGCATGACACTCCAGATAAGTTGTTTGCCGGGGGGACACTTGAGCTCTGTCATAGGCACGTTCAAATGCCAGCCGCTGTCCTTTCGGATTGGGACTCAATAAAAATTTCCCCCGGCCGTCGTTGGAAAGTCCGATGCCCCCGATAACACCAAGGATGTCGTCCTTATCACGCTCAGCATCAGACAGGTGTTTTAGTACCACCATTCCTGCACCTTCAGAGGACACCAAACCGGATGAGTTTACATCCAGTGGCACAAACTTTTCATCTGTAGGTGCATAGGCATGAAAAATGGAGAATCCCATATGAATAAATAGCTGGTCAGATGCACAAACAGCACCTGCCAGCATCATATCAGATTTTCCGGTGATTAAATCATCGCAGGCTAATTTGATGGCATAAAGTGAAGAAGCACAGGCAGCGTCAATAGCATAGTGGTTTTCACTGAGACCCAGAGCAGTTGATACCATTTGCGAAGGGGTAATCCCCGGTATTTCATTTTTTGGTTTGGACTTATTGTGGGACGGGATCCTAAGCTCAGGGTCCTGTAATAATTTTTGCAGTGCTGCTTCGGTGATTTCAGTATAGGTTTCTGAAAGGAACCTGTGCGAAGAAGCGGTTGGGAAAGATAGATTACCCAGGACCAAACCACATTGAGCCAAGAGCCTCTTGTCTTCCAGGTAGCCGCTATCTCTCAGTGCCTCTCTGGCTACATATAGAGACCATTGATAGAGCTTATCCTGGTTGGCCAAATAATCAGCGGGCAACTGATATCCAGTAGGATCAAATTCGAAATCCCGGATATAACCACCACGAAGGGAGTAGCAGCGATCAACCATACCCTTTTTCGGATGATAGAAATTGGCAGGATCGGCGCCAAAATCTTCTTCCTTAGCCTGATCGATCAGATCTTTTTTTGACATCAGATTTTCCCAAAATTCTTTTTTGGTGGAAGAACCTGGAAAAAGCCCCGAAGACCCGATAATAGCTATTTTATGCATCAGTATATTTTGCTGGGAATTGGTTTATGAATTTCATTAAGCAGTCATCCGTCTGTTATTCTTTCGTTTTCCATCATGATGATGTTAGACGCTCACCAGACCAATTCTTTGGATATGGTAATAGCTGCTCCCTCGGTGACCATATAGACTGTTCCATGCTCATCATAGACAGTGCACTCAGCAACAATTTTGAAATTGGTTGCTTCCTTGATCGCAATATGCACCAGTAAAGATTTGTCAAAAGGAATGTGTTTATAAATGGTTGCACATTCCGCTTGCAAGGGCAGACTTTTGGCACCGTCCCTGTATTTTTGCACCCAGATGACCATACCCTGGTACTGAATATCAGCAAAGAAAGTATTGATCGATCCGATTAGAAATTGCCCTTGTTCAGAATTTGGAACAACCGGTGCCCGGCAGGAGAGAAGTAGGTCATTTTCACTAAATTCCAAAATTTGCTCAATCCCCTGGAAATAGGTACCATGAAAAAGTGAATTATCCTCGTACAAAACTGCCCCTTCTGTTGCCGAATAACTACCATTGAGCTGATGGTTATATCGCGGTATCTCGAGAGTCGACTTTTTGTTTATGAGAATAACCTGGGAATAGTAATGCTTGATTGGCATTTTAGGCCCTTCGCTTGAAATGGTGACATTAAAGACGATATTTCTATCGTTCTTTTCCAGTTCCTGGAGTTCGATGATATACTCTTTATTTTCAGAGCCGTCAAAAACAATTCCCTTATATAGTTTGGTGTCTTTTACTTGATAGACAACGTAATCGGGATATAATTCTTCACAAGTATTTGCCATCCAACCCACTGCATTTACCATGGGAAGCACGGCTTTGCCCTGAATTACATGGTGCATAAGAAATGGGTTGTCTTCTGCTTCGAGTTGCCGTTTAATAACGTGCTTCTCCAGGTCTCCAAGGTAGCTTCCCGCGGTGGGTAACGTGCTTCCGATGATGACTTGTGGCTGGTCTGCGTACTGACTTTGTAATTCATTCACAAACATGGCAGCACCACCGGCACTATCTACCAGCGAGACTCCAGCTGCTTCAAATCTTGCCTTTAATTCGTCACTGACCATGCCACTGTTCCAGGCACCCCAATTTATGGCAGACACATGAGTTTTGGGATGATTGGTTTTGAAAAGGTGTGCAGCTTTGTTCAATATTTCATTAGCGATGGCGTAGTCAGTTTGTCCAATATTGCCATAAAACCCTGCGACAGAAGAAAAAAGGATCAGATGGTCGAGCTTGTTAATGGCCGTAACACTAAGCAGACCAAGTAGTCCATCCAATTTTACAGAGAGTACATTTTCGAAATCTGCCTCTGTTTTATCTTGAATGTATTTATCCGCTATCCGACCTGCACCATGGACAATGCCGGTGATCCTACCAAATTTCTTTATTAGCTTATTCAGTTCTGCTTTAAAGCTTTTAGGATTCGTTACATCACCCTGGAGATATGCTACTTCTCCGCCATGATTTCTTATAGCATTGAGCGTCTCATTAATTTCTTTCTTAGCCACAATCCGGTTATAGATGTTTTTGACTTCTGACAGAGTGGGACTTTCTCCTTTTTGCTTAAGATCGGTCATGATCAGCCTTTTCAGGGTGCTTTCATCGTCTTCTTCCTGAGCAAATTCGGGCACTTCAAATTTCGCGGAAGAACGGCCAAGCAATATGAATTTGCATTGATACGTTTTGGCCAGCTCGATAATACAGGTAGCTGTCACACCCCGGGCTCCTCCACTGACCAGGAAAACGGACTTGTTTGTTATGACTTGATTTTGTGGTTGTATTTTATCGGTTCTGACAGGTGTTGCAGCGAGCGTTTTTCTACCATCTTTTGAAAAGGCTACTTCCACGATGCCCATATTCGCATCGTGCAATTCAGCTATTATTTGCTGAGTAATCTCTTTCGTTGGAAGTTCAGGTTGTATATCCAGTGCACGGCAAAAGACTGGTGACCATTCCAGGTTGAGGCACTTGACCAGTCCCGTTATCCCTGCACCAACCACCGAAATATTATTTCTTTTCCCCAGTCCGAGTTTACCATCCATTCGTGTAACTGTAACAAAAGTGGATCTCTGCCTGGTACCAAGTTCATTCAGGTCTTTCCCGATGTGCTTTGCCAGAAAAAACAGGGCTTTTATAATGTCCCTTTCCGCGTGAAAGTGCTGGCTGAATTTCCCTTTTTTAAACTCAAAATGAGGATGTAGGTGGATAAAGCTACCAGTCTTGCCGTATTGAGCGCGAATTTCCTGTACAACACTTTTAACTCCTTCATCTGAATATTCCGATAGTGTAACCGCATCTTCGGTGAGTGGATTTCCAACTCCGGGCAGATTCAGAATAACAACGCGGCCACCCAGGTCCTTCAATTGAGTATACACTGATGAAGTCAGATCTGACCCATCGTTGGTGATGAGGGTATGGTGGGTGGAAGGAACCTGGAATTCCAGTATGTCAGGGCGGGGGAGGTATGTCAGGCTTATTTCCTTTCTGACCACCCTCTCTAAACCATTAGATTTACCCGGACTCCTCTTTTCGAGGTTAGCTAGTGGACTGGCTTGACTTTTTTTTTACCGGTTTCAGTCACGTATGCCACAATTTCAGCGAGGGTTCTCAGTTCGGTCAATTCATTAGGATCGATGTTGGACATTTCGGGATACTGCTGGGTTAGGGCACCGAATATCTCTACCCGTTTAATGGAATCGATCCCCAGATCAGCTTCCATATCCATGTTTAATTCCAGCATTTCAGCTGGATAGCCGGTTTTTTCACTTACGACTGACAACAAAATTTCTTCCAATGAGCTGAGATCCTCACTCATAGGAGCTGCCGCTGGGCTGGTGTTGTTTGTAGGCACAGTGCTTGTCTCTTGTGTGGCTACATTCGGAATATAACTCCCTCCCTTCTTAGTCACGTGGGTGACAATTTCAGCGAGGGTTCTCAGTTCGGTCAAATCATTGGGATCGATGTCAGACATTTCAGGATATTGCTGAGTCAGAGCTCCGAATATTTCCACCCGCTTGATGGAATCGATACCCAGGTCGGCTTCCATATCCATATTTAGTTCCAGCATTTCAGCTGGATAGCCGGTCTTTTCACTTACGACCTGAAGGAGTATGGTTTCCAGTCCGGAAAGTTCCCTACCGTTCTTTGTCTGAGTAGTAATCTCGGGTGTCACCTGTTTGGAAGGTGGAGTCGTTGAAGTAGATGGCCCAGTCTTTTTTGGAGCTCTTTCATCCGGATACTCCGATACAGGTTTTGTGGGCAATGTATGTCCTGCATCGGTAGTGGATGGTATGGAAGCAGTTCGCCCCTGATAAGGAACAGGAGGTAGCGTATGTCCTGATATTTGCTGAGATAGTAGTTGCAAAATCTGCTGCGCCTGTTGGTTTTGATCACTCATCACTTTTTCAAACAAATCCAGTGATCTTGCTTGATTGGCTTGAAAAGTTTGCAGGGCTGTCTGCAACAATTGAAGTACATCCTTATTCATAGTTTCCTCCTCATTTTTATTTATTCCGGCAACTAGGTTGGCGGTTTGTGCAGGTTTTTGAACCTCGACTACTTTTTCTACAATTTTGGTCGGTCCCGGTGAAATTGAAAAACCGTTATTCAATTCATCCTGATAGGCTTTGCGAGTAGATGGTGAAACGTAATTGTTTCCACTAAGTTTCATGTTCATCTTTGCGCTTACTTTCGGGATACTCAATTCTCTCTTATGCGGGTCAATATTTGCTAAAGGCAAACCCAGAACTCGCAGTTGCACTACAGCTTGCCGAAACTGCAAATCACTATCCTGTCTAGCTCGAGGATTGAGGGCAACGGCGACATATTCCTTATCTCCTAAAATGTCTGTCACCAAATTAGTGAGAACACCCTTCGGACCAAATTCCACAAAAATGCGACCACCGGCCTGATGTATGTTTTCAATCTGGGTCCTAAACAAAACAGGACTTTGCATGTGCTGTTTCAGTATAGACTTCAGACTATTCAGATTTTTGGGATATGGCTTTCCCGATGTATTCGAATACACAGGTATTCGGGGTCTTGTAAATTTCTGTTTAGACAAGAAGGTTGAAAATGGTTTCTGAGCGTGCTCGACAAATTTAGTGTGAAATGCTGCCGAAACAGGTAGCTGAAACACCGAAAAACCGAGAGAACTGAGTTGCTTTTCGGCTTGCTGAACGGCATCACTGCCACCACCTAAAACTACCTGATTAGCTGAGTTGAAGTTAGCGATGCCAACACCTTCTATGTTTCCGATTTCTTTCTCTACCTTTTCCGCTGGCCCTTTTACCGCTAACATGGTACTGGGTTTGATATGCTCATCTTTAGTAGCCATCGCTGCACCTCTGGCTTTTGCCAGGGCCAGATAGGTCTCGTCATCGTAAACCCCTGCCGCCCAAAGTGCCGTCAGTTCACCAAAACTGTGGCCAGCAGTGAAATCGGGCTCAAATCCGGAATCCCGCAAAATTTGGTATTGGCCCATGCTCAATGCTCCAATCGCCGGCTGAGCATATTGGGTTTGGGTTAGTTTCTCTTCCTGATGCTTTTTTTGTTTATCTGTAAAGGAGGGTATGGGGAAAACCGTTTTGCTCAGTAACTGTTCATTGCTATCTGAGAATAGTTTGTCTGCTTTTTCAAAGGCTTCTCTCACAGTTGGAAATGCGTTGGCCATTTCTTTACCCATGCCCACATATTGAGATCCCTGTCCTGAAAAAAGAGCTACAATCTTATGGGTATCGGTATTTACACCATGCGGACGAAAATGTATGCCCCTATGGTGACTCCAGGCCTTGTCCTTAACCACCAGTTTTTCAAGGGAAATCTCCAATAGTTCTTTACAGTTCTCAATATCAGTAACCACAAATCCCAACCGAGCATCTTTTTCAGAGGGTATGATGCTTTCTGAAGATTGAACAAGATCCCGATAAAAGGATGCATTGTTCTCTTCCTGTAGCTTCTTCAATGTTGCCCGACATAGTGCTTGTAAATCTTCCGGTGTCTCAGCCTGAAGTAAAATGGACTTGTAAGGCTGATGAAGTCTAAAATCCTCGAGGTGCGTTCCCTGGTATTCTTCTAAAGCCAGGTGCACATTAATGCCACCAAATCCAAATGCACTGACACTGGCTCTGCGTGGATGACCATTTCGGATCCAGGGTCTTGATTCAGTGTTGATATACAACGGGGAGTCCTCAATATTAAATTTGATATTTGGATGCTCTACGTTGATCGTTGGTGGCAACACCTTATGATGCAGAGCGAGTACAGCCTTGACCATACCAGCCGCCCCTGCAGCAGCTTTTGTATGTCCAATTTGTGACTTGACCGATCCTAATGCTATGTGTTGTTTTCGGTCATTATTTGCTCCAAAAACCATCTCCATGGAGGTAAATTCAGTTGGGTCTCCAGCCTCTGTACCGGTCCCGTGTGCTTCGATCAAACCCACCGTAGAGGCCGGATAACCGGCATCTTCATAAGCACGGTTCATGGCTAGAGCCTGTCCCGATGAGCGTGGAGCATATACGGACTTAAATCGACCATCACTGGAGCTCCCCACGCCTTTAATCAACGCGTAAATCTGATCACCATCTCTCTCGGCATCTTCCAGCCGTTTCAAAACCAACATACCCAGACCTTCACCTATTAACATTCCGTCGGCCTGATTGCCAAAGGGGGAGATATTACCTGATTTGGAAAACGCCGGTGTCTTGCTGAAAGACATATACATGAAAGGAGAATTGTCAGTGTCTACTCCGCCCGTCAGCATCATATCACAATGACCCTCAATAAGTTCACTCAAAGCCATTTTAATGGCACTTAGTGATGCCGCACACGCTGCATCCACAACACTGTTTATGCCTCCAAGGTCAAAGCGATTAGCGATCCGTCCTGAAATCACATTGCCCAGAAAGCCGGGAAAGGAATTTTCGTTCCAGCCCACATAGGCTTTTTTCATCTTATCAACAATGGGAGGAATATCTTCCTCGGCAATTCCGCTGGAACGCAATGCTTTTTCCCAAATGGGATACTGGAGGCGAGAAGTCAGCGGAGTGATCAGTTTTTGACCACCACCAACACCGAGCAACACACCCGTTTTTTCTTTCAATGATTTGGTAAACTTTGAGGACTGTTCTCCATATCCTGCATCAGACAATGCATCGCGGGCTGCTACCAATCCCAGCAACTGACTGACATCGGTGACCTCCAGTATATTTGGAGGCAGCCCAAATTCCAGAGGGTTAAAATCAATATCCGGTATGAATCCGCCTCGCTTGCAATAGGTCTTGTCAGGTGCTTTAGCATCAGGATCATAATAGTCCTTTCGGGTACATCTGTGATGCTGTCTTTAGCCTGAACAATATTGGTCCAGAACTCCTCTATGTTTGTGGCATCTGCAAAGAGCGCAGAAAGACCGATAACAGCGATAGGATTTTTTTGCAGGGAGCTCTTAATATTCATATGGCTTTATTAGATTGAAACACGAAAGAGTTCCTCTTGTATGGGTAATAATGTTAAACCCTTTTCGGTGCATAGTCCTCTCAAATAAGGTAGCATGATCCCAAAAGTCAATCGTTCTTTGGTGAACTTAGAAACGGGGAATTGGCTGTTGTCCTGTAATAGTTTGAGGAGAGTCAAAACTGTTTTTTCCACTACTTCTACATCCATGTCTTCCTGAAAAATCCCGTCTCTTATTCCCCATTCCGCAAGGTATATTAACTGTTGATGTGCGAATTTACCTGTATCCCGATAGGACTCATGCAGTAATCTGGGATAGTAGTGTGCTATGTCACCAAAGAAGTTGGGATTGACTTGATAGGAGCGGGCAATAATCATCTGGTGTAAATAGCCCATCGCTTCAATGACATTTGCTGATGATCGTATGATCTCCTCATTTTCCATTTTTACCTTTACTAGGTAGGTGGTAAGACAAGTCTTCAGCAGTTCAGTCTTATCTTCGAAATGGCTATAGATCGTTCGCTTGGAAGTATGCATTTCTTTCACAATCCGATCAATCGTCACGGTTCTTACCCCATGTTGAATAAATAGATTTGTAGCTGTTTCGACGATAAGTTCTCTGGTTACCATGTTTAAAAAGAAAATTAGCTTTAACCAAATGGTAATTTTGCGGTTTCGGTAGTACCAAGTAAAGGAATGAAAGATTCCGGATACATACTACTTTAAGACAGCTTTTAATTCCGTAATTACTTAAAATCGAACATATTACATATATGATATATATTTATCAAGCTAGTTCTGAAGGATTTTGGATGAAAGTACCTTTAAGTGAACTTCTGGATAGTATTCCGAAGCATCTGCATCAAAGAGCGTTGCGCTACAGGTCGGAGAGAGATCAATACAACTTTATTCTGGGACGAGTCCTTCTGAGAGAGGGGTTAGGTCCGCTGGGTATGGGAGATCAACTTGACCTAATATCATATAACGATAATGGCAAGCCCGTACATCCTAATGTCTATTTCAACATTTCGCATTCGTCGGACATGGTTGTCTGTGCGCTATCCACTAAAGGAGCTTTGGGAATCGATGTGGAATACACCGCATCGGTGGACCTTGTCAACTTTCGCAGATGGTTTACGGATACTGAGTGGGCAGACATCGAGGGGGCATCTCAACCGCTACGCAGATTCTACTGGTATTGGACGCGAAAAGAAAGTGTCATTAAAGCCCTGGGGATCAGTTTGTTTCATTTAAACCAACTTTCACTGGATGCATCCGGGGATGTATTCTTGAGCAATGGAGAGCAGTGGTTGTTGAGAGAATTGGATTTTGGTAGTGATTATTGTGGTGCCTTGTGCTCACAAACGGATGAGAAGTACACTATTAAAATGTATCATCCTCCATTATGAGGCTCCGCAGATTGTTTGATATTTGAGAGTCCTGAAATACTTACAGGTCATGGGAGTTGTGATGGATAGGTGCTTTTCAATTGACCTGCCGGAAAAATAACCCTGCAGCTTAAGGATCTCCTGTTGATGAACCAGGAATTTCACATGGGAGTAGAGCCGATCAAACCAAAACTATTGAACATATGGATGTTTATAAGGAGCCCGGTATGCTCTTTTGAGCATCTCGTAGGCTTTGGTGTTGCCCATCACATCCATGGTGCTTTTATCAATCCTTACTACCTGTTGACTCCGGTAGGCCAGATCAGCATAGATCACAGCCGAAGTAGAATTAAATCCTTCTTCGAAAGTGCCCTTGATTGCGGATTCATTTTTAGCTCTGATGGATGCAGCAAAGGATTTGAATTGAGCCACGAATTCCCTGCGAATCTCAGCCTCGTACTCCTCTGAATTTAGTCCAACCCTTGGATTTCCGAAGGTTTTGCGACCACTACCATCACCGGGGTATACTTCCCATCCGGAATCAGCTGCAAAGATGGTACCCTTGCTACCATAATAGAAGATGCCAATATTGGTATGTGGCAAGGGGGATGTAAAACCCCAGGTTTTGTGGTTCCACACCACCGGCAGACCATCAAAGTTGAAAGTTACCTCCAAATAATCCGGGTGTTCTGCTGTGGGATTTTTAGTCGTATTACCACCGGATGCCTGCACAGAATCGGGAATGGATAGCTCCATCACAGACCGGATATTTTGTAAATAATGGATACCCCAGTCGGCCAGAATGCCCCGGCTAAAGCCTTGCTGCACCCTCCAGTTCATTCTTCCGGGGCGGGGGTGCTCCAGGTATTTAAGGATAGGTGCCGGACCACAGTAAGCATCAAAATCAAGGGTGTCAGGAACAGGTACTTCTTTGGGCGCACCTACCGGGTTATTAATATTAAAACCAACCTGGTAAATCTCTCCCACTTGACCCGATTGAATGTAACCTTTCACCTCATTGTTGATAGGAGCCTGTAACCTGGGGAAGTCGATATTGACAACAATTCCGGCTTTTTCGTAAGCTGCCTGCATGGCTTGTGCCTCCCTGATGTCATAACTGATGGGTTTCTCCTGCCAGATATGAAGTCCCTTTTCACAAGCCGCAATAAACTGAAGAGCATGCCAGTGGGTGGGCGTGGCAATGATCACTGCTTCCAGATCAGGATGTTCATAGAGCTCCTCATAAGTTTTGTACACCCGGGGAGTGGGTACACCGGCTTCGCTGAGTTTGTCCAGGGCCGTTTGCAATGCCACTTCACTCACATCACAAAGAGCAACAATCTCATACTCATTGCTTTCGAGGGCATACTTCAGGAGGTAATCCGTTCCCCACCATCCGGTACCTACTATCCCCATTTTTATTCTTCCGTCTTGAGGCTGGTAGCTCCAGTTTGATGTCATCCAACCGGTGGTGGCAATGGCACCTGCTTGCAAAAACCTTCTTCTTTTCATCTCTTATTTCGGTAATGATCAGTTTAAAAGGTAAAGCATTTTTTGCTATAAAGCTTTCTTCCGGCCATGGAGTTTGTAGCAGTTTGGTCTGGATAAGTCTTTATTCCGGGTCATCCGGAACACTCTCTGTCGCAACAAGCCTGCTCAACAGGCTTCTATTCCTGAATAGGAGAAATTCCAGATTCGGGAGAAAGTACTGAAACCGAGGATGCCACTGATGAATTCCAAAGGGACTTATCTCATGATCTACAAAATTAAAGTTCAGTTTTAGTCGATTCCTGATTCGGTAAACTAACTCATTATCATCAAACGCAATCCCGAAGGCAAACTCTTCTAAAAAACCGCCTAATTTATGAATGTGTTTTGCCTTGATGGCTGTCAGAAAATGAAAACCTTCAGCACGATATCTGCCATGATTGTACCAGAAGGGGCGCCCCCTGGGGGTATCTTCTGACCACTGAGGTAGTAATGATCGGATCCTATCGATCGATGCCTCCATATCCCTAACATTTAGAATATCTCTCACCTCACGATTTAAATCCTCGGTAGGCATTCCTGCACATGTGAAGACCAGGTATGTTGAATCTGACAGATTGTCAAATGTGTACTGAATCACATCACCAATGTGACAAACCTCCGGATTTTGAATGATGATGGTTTCTCCCTTCGCTTCCCCAAATCCAATATTGTAGGGAATCACCGAATTGCAGTAATTTTTGTCTCTCTTGTATTCCGGACCTAATATAATCAATCGGATAGCTATGTCCAGGTGAGAGATTGTGTCGGAAAGATTATGGGAGCTGGAGCTACCATCATCAACAATAATCAATTCGAGTAGATCAGGATCAAACCCGGACCAACTGATGGTTTGCAAAGTATATTCTAATTGCTCCTTACGTTCATAATAGGTCATCACAATTGAAATGTAAGGAGTTGACTGACGGCCCTGATAGGTTGTGTTATCCTCAATCTGGATGGCATGGTGGTATTGAGCGTCCTTCAATGGAAAAAATACCTGTGAGCTATCTACACCGATTCCGTCAATCTTATTAACCCCTACACACTGTATCTGTGAGTCAGGGTGATTTGAAGGATAGGCGAAAAATTGAGATATGATCTTTTGATCTGGAGCAATACTGTCTCGCCTTAAAATGTGATGCCCTTTACCACCCTTTTCCCCCACCACGCAGTACTCCTTCATTTCCGGTCCCTTGGTCCTCGAGACGTAGTACATCGTCACAAAGTCAGAATGTGCTCTGTTCCGCTTGTACCTAATTGACGAGTCCAATTCATAAATCAGCTGACCGGACTCCAATCTGAAAACCGAAAGCACTAAATAACCAGGTTCGGGAGTAATTAGTCTGGAGAAAGAAAGGGAGATTTTCTTCCACCATTCAGTCCTGAATATTGCGCTCTTTTCTTCGCGGTAGACTTCCCGTAAGGTGGTGAAATTGAGCTTGTGGCTCCTGGTGACGTGTCCTTGCCAGTAGTCTGCCACGGCTCCTATGTCAAGGGCTATGCCACCTTTTTCTTTGATTCGTTGGCAATATAACTTACCTAGTACTCCGGCAGCTACCAGGAACAATCCTCCGGAACTTTGCTCCAGTTCCAACATAATTTCACCATGTCTTTCGGGATAAGGTGCAACATAATTTTTTCTATACTGACCTTTCAGGTAGGCATACTCACCCGCCAGACGAATTACTTTTACGTCCTTAAATCCGTATCGTTCAGATAGGATGGCAGGTAATCCGCTGTGCGAACTGATCACCGTACACGAATTTACCTCTGAGAAGATGTACTCATACAAGTTCCAATAGTTGAAATCGATGTTCAAATGGGCACTGGTAATTATTTGAGATTGCAATACATCCCTGTTTCTTTCGGCAATTTCAAGGACTGGATCGTATACTTGTAAAATGCCCCGACCACCTCCGTTTCGGGCTTGACCCCTGAAAGCTGCCAAATCTCTGATTACACGATTCCATGCTGGTATACCCAATATATCTGCCCCCCTGATAGCTATACGCAATTCCGAATTCAGTTTCTCAAGATCCACGGGATTAAGAATTTCTGGACCCCACCACAAATGTTGAATTTTTCGAATATCTACCTGATGGTACTTTTTGGATTTATCGCTACCACCTAGTAAATTCCCTTCTCCATCACCGAGCCTTATCATAGATGTTGGAGTAGCAGATCGGATCCTGTTCTTTATTTCACGTGCAATAAAAAGTGCTTCTTCAAATTTGATGTAAGTATTAATATAAACACGGTGAAATTTCTCTTCAATAAACGCGAGTCTCTTATTGTCGAACCAGGAATAATCCTTTATCATTTTTACATTACGACCCAGGGACAAAAATGCCTGAAATGGAAAGGGTTGTTGATCCATTATCGATAGCTCTTTTGTAAGTAATTTTTGGATTTTGATGAGATAGGCCTTCATTTCTTTGTAGTCCAAAACCTGTTCCCGAATATAGGTCTTCAATAAGTTTTCGACAGCCTTGGCTTCGACAACAATATTGTACCAAGTAATCAATTCGGCTTCACGATTCATCTTGCGGTCCTTTACCTTCTCTAACAACTGTAAAATGGCGTCCCAATTACCGAGATATTTAGCCAGATTCATCATTTCGAGAATCAGAGGCCAGTTAAATTCGATCCTCGACTCAATCAAAGCTTGTCGAAAGGTCTGTTTGCCCCGTAAAAGACTTATAAATAGATAGTACCGCTGGAGGTGTTCAACCTTTTCCATGTGCGTTTTAGAGAATTCCAGGGCGGCATCTATTCCCCTGGTTTTTTCGATTTGTTTGACGAAACCACTATGAATGCCAGAGCCCCTGGTAGCACGCGTTTCCAGTACATCAAACACAGCCAGAAAGGCTTTTTGACTGGATCGATTCGCAAGGACTCTCAACCACTGTGTCAGAATTCCCGTAGGTATATCCTCGACTGGTATGGTATTCATGATGCGATCAATTTCTTCCATCTTTCCAAGTTCAATCAAACATCGAACCCTGACTGGTAAAACCAGTAATTTTTTGTGGGCATATTCCGGGTGTTTTTCGAATTGATCCAAAAAGGACAGGCACTCATTCCAATTTTGCTCGTTGTATGACAGGACAGAAGCTAATAAGAACACCCAAAGAGGCAACTCGTGAATTGTCTGGGATTGGCATGTGTTTTTGACCCAGGGAATCATATCATGAGTACTGTGCACCGACCTCACAAATTGATTCAGATCGATTTTTGGATGATTGAAAATCAGTCCATGGAGAAAAGCTGCATACCTTTGATAGTCCAGTTGCATTTCCAGGTTGCTCAGTACAACTGTCCAAAGGATAGGATGGCTCACTATCCATTTATCTGATAAGATATCCTCAACTACTTTCTGGTGCTCTCCCATAGCTTGCCACACTGAGCAGTAGGATCTGAAAATATCAAGGCGTTCGGGAAATTTCTCCCGGGCTGTACTCAACTCGTCAAGGGCATCCAGAATACTTCCATATTTTGAATTTAGGTTGGCTAATGAAATATATCCAATCGGATGCTCCGGAAAATTCGTCTTAATTTTCAAAAAGACTTCTGCGCTTTTTTCTAACTGGCCAGCTTTCTCATACACAAGTCCTATTACGTGTAGTAATCCAATGTGCCGATCGATTCTTTGTTCTCCATGCTCTGACACCAGCTCCTGTATGTATTGGAGTGCCTTTTGATGGTCACTCAACCTGTAGAATGACCACAGAATGCCTCGCTTAATGTCCAGGTTTTCGGGGAAACGTATTTGACCTTCTTGCAGGATTCTTTCACTTTCGCTAAATTTTTGTTGAGCATCATACACTTTGGCAAGACCGGCATACGACCTCGGACTCTGAGGAAAAAGCTCCTTCATCCGTTTGAAGATTTGAAAGGCATCTTCGCTTCTCTTCAAATAGAGGTAGCAATGTCCCAAAAGATTGAAATGCCACTCAACAATTTCACCGGAATTTATACACTCTTCAAATACCAATGCGGCTTCACCGAACTTACGGCTGTTAAACAATTCCTTTCCCCTTTGCGAACAATTTTCCTCTCCTGACATCAGAATAGTCTCATGTTGTTAACTCTTACCCCAGACAGTTCTATTTACAACATGATAATAGGACAGGATAATCTTGATTACTCTGGTTGATACATCCCGGGTAAAATAACCTTCCGGAACAGAGTGTGAAGGCAATGAACGTGTGGTTTTGATGGCTGTTACGATCGCTTCCTTGTCAAACCCGGTTATGATCATTCTTCCATTTTCTATGGCTTCGGGTCTCTCGATGGTGTGTCTTAAAGTCACTGCAGGGGCATTTAGAAAAGTGGATTCTTCGGATATTGTACCACTGTCGGAAATGGTACAATAGGCATTTTTCATGAGTTTCAGAAAATCGAATAACCCCAGGGGTTCCAGGAATCGAATACCAGTCAGCAAGCCAGCTTCAAATTCTAATGAATCCAATCTGTTTCGTGTTCTTGGATGTGTAGAGAAAACGATTTCCAGCCCGAATAATTTCCGGCAATATTGAAGTGCATCAAGTATAGATAGTATTCTTTCAGTGGACAGGTTCTCTTCTCGGTGGATGCTTGCCAGGAAATAGTTTTCACTTTCCAGCCTGAGGTCCTTGAGTATGTTGCTGGCTTCTATCCCGTCTGTATGGGCATAAAGTACCTCCGGAATAGGACTTCCCGTAACAAAGACATTGTTCTTGTCAATACCTCCCTGGATCAGGTTCCTTCTGGAGTTTTCGGTGTAGGCCATGTTTATATCTGAGATCGAATCAACCAGGACCCGGTTGATTTCTTCCGGGATCGTGAAATCAAAACATCGATTTCCGGCTTCCATGTGGAATATGGGAATCTTCAACCTCTTAGCTGATATACAACAAAGACTGGAATTTGTATCGCCCACAACTAAGAGTGCATCTGGTTTTTCTTTCTTTAAAACAGAATAGGTTTCCGATATAATGTTTCCAAGCGTTTCGCCCAGATTATCTCCCGGTACATCTAATTGATAATCAGGATCCGGAAGGCCGAGCTGGTCAAAGAATATCCTGTGAAGATTGGGATCCCAGTTTTGACCGGTATGAATCAGCAGCAGGTCAACATGTTTTTTTGCCGTCTTGATGATTTCCGACAATCTAATAACCTCTGGACGGGTTCCTACAATTACTGCTAGTTTCAATTTGGAAATGGTTTATCGGTTTATGTCGAAGAAATGATCTGCTGCCCAATCATATAGCGCTACGTCAAACCTGTTTTTGTAGGCTATTCGTTGTTGATCCTGAAAGTCAATATCCTTTTTGCAATCTGCCGGGGT
>JAUILF010000058.1 GCA_030433135.1 Bacteroidia bacterium
CCTTTTGATGGCAGCCTCCACATCACCTCCGAAAGCCTCTTCAATACCTCTTCTAAATGCTTCTTCCGATGCTTCGAATCCCCACGGCTGACCATTTGCAAGGTATTCCACGTAATGTACAGCACCCACTGTGTAGTCCAGTTCTGCCGCTCTGATATGTGGTGAATCAATACTGATCACACCCGGGATATAATCGACCTCAAGACCCTTGAAGATTTGGATTTGGTTCCCGTATTTCAGTTTTAGATTGTCAATCTCCTCCAGATAAGATGGTAAATGAGAAAGCTCCATAGCTGTCACTTTCTGGCCGGGTATAGGAGCGTGATCAGTAAAACCATAAGTGGTCAACCCCTTGTCCAGAGCTGATTGTACATATTCCTCCGGATGACCCCTTCCATCACTGTATTTCGTGTGGGAATGGTGGTTTGCATATTGCATATTCGGTTCTTTTAAATGGCAAATTTATATATTAGCTATGAACTAAATATTAAGCCAGTATGGCGATTGTGCAAAATCTGGTGAAATAAACTTGTACCAATCATACTTGCTTCATTGCCAGTAATTATATATATTGATCGCACATATCTGAAGAAGCTCTTCCCTACTCAACTCTTCTTGTGAATCATAGCTCTATATGACAGTGTTTGCTGTCTAAGCTCTTCCGCGACCTGATTAGGCTTGCCTTGCTTTCTATTTCCTAAACCTTGGTACCTACAGGTGCCCTAAATGCTTATGTGCTATGAAAACATTGTTTGTTTTATTCTTTTCTCTTTTTCTGATGGTGAGTTGCCATGTCACCGGAAACATGGCTGATAACAGGCTTACCGGTCCGGAGTATTTTTCGAGATATACCAGTTTGGCTGATGCTTTAAAGGTTGATCCGGGATTGATAGTAACTGGTAGCGGAGGGAATGCCACAGTGCGTCTCCGTAAGAGTACTGGCTCGGTAAACCGTGAACCCTTATATGTAGTAGATGGATATTCGGTTGGAAACAACTACCAAATGGCAGATCAATTGGTTAACATGGCTACTGTCCGTCGAATTCGTGTCTTGCGTGATGCTACACAACTGACTGTGTATGGTGAAATGGGAGCCAATGGGGTCATTGAAATCATTACTACCCGAAGTGAGTCAGGTAACCTGGCCAGTTCACGTGGTTAGGGATGCCCAATAATAATATATGGTCCGGGGACATTAATTGCCCCGGACAACAATCTTATTACTGGTTATCAGGACTCTTCTTCCTTTAAATTTGCCAGGAATTCAACAACGTCTCTCATTTCGCGCTTGGACATGAAATGAGTGACCGGTGGCATACTTGAAGGCAGGTTTTCTCTTTTGGATATCCTGTTAATCGGAATTTCCAGGGGTTCAGCTTCATTGGTTTTCAGGATCAATTCATTTTCATGTTCCTCAATCAGGATCCCCGTTACCACCGATTCATCCGTGAGGGTCAGGGATACCGTACCATAACCCGGAGCAATGCGTTTACTTGGTTCGATCAATGCCTCCAGAAGCTGTTCACGAGACAAGGTGTTGCCAATATTTCTGAGGTTGGGTCCTACGGTTGCCTCATCATCACCCAATGAATGACACCTGGTACATTGACCGGTAGGGTTTCGGTTAAAATATACCCAGCCGTCTCTTCTGTCTCCTCCATATAAGGCTACCTTGTACTGGTCAAAAAGCGATTCTCCGGAAGTCAGTTTCCCGGCTTCATTTATCAGGGTTTCAGAATGTGTCGAATCGACCGCTTCTTTCAGGTCAAGCATTAGCGAGGGGGAGAGCTCACCGGCAGCCATCCTATCAATGAGTGTAGTTAACAGTGCTTCGGTTTTTTCAACCGGCATATCCCTGATTACTCCCAATAGCTCCTGCTGTTCACGAACACTTCCCTGGGCAAAAACCGGATTAGCAATCTCTGGGAGCTGGTCCTTTGAAATCACAATTTCACCCAGTTTGCTCAATGCCGTGGCCCGTACATCAGCATCGGCATCATTCATGCCGAGGGTCAGCGTTTCCTCACTTTGGTCAGTTGCCAGGGACAGTAAAGCCAGCAGTGCTTCTGAACGGACATCTGTATTCTCATGGGAAAGCATGAGCGCCTCCAATGCTGCGTTGTGTTCTTTGATATCCAATTCCGCCAGCATTTTAGTAACAGCTGTGAGAATGTCTGCACTTTTGTCACTGAGATAATTGGACACCAGTGGTCGAACCTTCTCGGTTAGCAATTGTGGATCCCGGCTGATTTCACCCCGGTATCTTCCATCTACCCGGTCCAGGACCGAAGGCTCGGACCAGGTGGCCAGAGTCGCAATAGCCTCTGCCCTTAATTCGTCACTGACATCTTTCCTGGATATAAAATCCAACAACAGATCCATTTGGGTTTCTCCCCCTACTCTTAGAGCAGCATTAATGGACCTGCGCAGGATTACTTCGGATTGAACCGCAGTGTTGGCCATCAAAGCCGCAAGGTCCGGAAGAGCCGGCTCAATGGACCAGTCGTCATTGATAGCCCGGGCTGCTTCCGCAATAATGTATTCATCACTGTCGTCAAGGAAGGCGGAGATCCGGGGATCGCCTAGTTTTCTCAATACCAGAACGGCAGCTGTACGCAAGGCTTTACTGGGATGATCCTCCAGGGCCAGCATGGGTTCTGCTTTGCCGATGCGTGCCAGGGCCAAAACCCCAGCATGACGCAAATAAATATCCTCGTCATTATTGGTTTCCAGAAATTCAATGAGGGGGTCAGTAGCTGGTTCGTAGGCTAGCCTACCCAACGCCTGAGCGGAGAAAAACGCCACACGCGGATATGCATGGTCCAGCAGGGGAATCAAGGCGTCAGCTGCTCCCTGATATCTAACATCACCGATGACTTTGCAGGCCTGAGCAATGATTTCGGGATCAGAATCATCCAGCAGGCTTTCAAGAATTTGTGCATTTTCTGCATGATCTGCTGCAAGTTGACCTATACCCCAGATGCTGTGAATTCTTGACATTTGGTTGTTGTCATTCGTAATCATATCATCAAAGACAGTCAAACCATCTTCACCTCGCTTGGCGAGTTCGAACTGTGCTTTTTGTCTGATGCGCATATCATCGTGACTCAAAAGTTTGGCAAGCTCATCATTCTTCTGTGAAGTATAATCCAGCTTCATCAGGATCTCTGTCTCCTTTCTTTTGTCTGCCAGATCATTTTTATCGCTGGTAACATCCATTCGCCAGATCCTGCCATAATCCTTGGTGCCCCAACCATTAACCCAATCGGCTACGTATAGAGCACCATCGGGACCAAATCGAATACCAGTCGGAAGGATGCCGGTGATGACCTTCTGCTCGGCCTCCAGATCAAATGAGGCTCCAGAGGGTTTTAAGGTGAAACTCCATAAGGGTGATCGTGAGGGATTTCCGACAAACTCAACCAGAAAAAAGGTATTGAGCCAATCTGATCCCAAAGCCGTTCCCGGATTGTAGGCCATACCGGTGGGACCATTATGGTAGTTCATGATAGGAGGGATTATATAGGCAGCCTGACCCTCCCATCTTGGTTTGAATAGTTCTTCATCCATCCAGACTTTATAGTCATTATTGCGTGGATCGGTGTATTTGCCGTATTGCCAGTTGGAACGCCAGCCTGCATCAGACCCCTCTACAATATGCACCAGTCTTTCGCTTTCACCCGGATGATCGCCATCGTTATCCGAACTGATGATGTTTCCGTATTTATCGAAAACAAATTCATGCGTGTTTCTCAGCCCATGGGCAAAGACTTCAAAATCACTGCCATCGGGATTGGACCTTACGATAACTCCCTGGTTTGGGTACATGTGGTGGGTTCCGTCCTGATCGACAATATTGGCTCCAATATCTCCAATGCCCCAGTATATCTTGCCATCAGGTCCTTCAATAGCCCCCGACATACCATGAGCTCCAAATCCTATATGAATGGCGTAACCATGACTAATCGATGTCTTTTTTTGTGGTATACCCTGTTCATCCAGATCTTCAAATCTCCACATATCGGGTCCAATGCCCACAAAAATGTCATCCTTTCTCACCAGGAGTGCTCCGGCAACATCGGTGATTTCCTCATGGAAATCGCGGATTACCCGGGTGGAAACATCTGCCATACCATCACCATTGCTATCTTCCACTCTCCAAATTTCGTCCTGTTCTACTTTCAGGTCATGCCAGTCATGCGACCCATCATTATTGAGGTCGGGAAACCACTTGTTTTCATCACTTTTTTCCGGGGCAAAAGTCTCTCGCAAAAATGCCCTGCGATCCTCAACCGATTGGAATGATATAGATGGTGTCATCCAGTGCTGATAACCCCGGATGTCAAATTCTGAATTTTTCTGCCGGTTCGTTCGGGTAAGAAACACATGCCCATAATCATTTATTGACAAGGTAATCGGATCGGGAGCCAGGGAATCAGTGGCCCAGAGCTGGAGGTCAATTCCATCAGCAAGCTCTAGGGTTGTTTGTTCTTTCAGGGCTGCTGCGTCCTGGTGCGCTTCTTCCGCTGAAATCCTGACCGTTTTGGTCTCTGCCGGAGCCGATGATTCCTGGCTACAGGATATCATTGATAAAATCGTCAACAGGACCAGAGGACCGGTGAAATGATTGTTGTACATCTGTTTTGTTATTGTCTGCAGTAATGAAAAATAAAGTTAGCTAAATCCGCATCGATTTCACTTTATTGAGCCCGGAAAGGAATGAATGTTCCTTTTTAGGGCAAAAGCGTTGGCTTTTTTATTCTTTATGTTAGGCAAAAAAACAAATCATTCAAATGACTGTTAGAGCACCAGGAAAATGCACAATGCTGATGAATGATATCTTTCATTGTTTGATAGTACTGGTCCTGGCTGCTCTGGTCTCGGGTTGCGAAACTCCCGAGGGGCAGGAAGACGAAAGTGGTGCCAGTGATGAATTACAACAAATAGTGGATCAGGCGATCGCCAGTGCCGGGGGAGAAGTTATTCCACATTCATATGTCACATTTGACTTTCGAAACCGCCATTATACAGCCGCCAGGGATGGGGGTACATTTACCTACGAAAGAATTTTCCGGGATTCGCTGAAAAGAGAGGTGAGGGATGAGCTGTCTAACGATGGTCTGACCAGATTTATCGATGGTCAACTTATTCCCCTTGCGTCCAGGGACAGTGCTGCTTATTCTAATTCGGTCAATTCAGTAATTTACTTTGCCCTGCTCCCTTATTTCCTCAATGACGAATCTGTGGTCAAACAATACCTGGGTACTGAAAGTGCCCAGGGTAAGAATTACCACAAGGTGAAAGTGACCTTCCAGCAAGAAGGTGGTGGGAAGGATTTTGAGGATGAATTCGTCTACTGGTTTGATACTGACACCTACATGATGGATTACCTGGCATACAACTACCTGACTGATGGTGGCGGAGCTCGACTGAGAAAAGCCTATAATGTGCGTACCATCAATGGGATCAGGTTTGCTGATTATGAAAATTATAAACCTGATGAGAAAACCAGAGAAATCGAAGGGTTTCTGGAAAAACTGCAAAAGGGAGAGATGGAATTGTTATCCAGGATTGAGAGTGAAAACATCACCGTATCTACCGACTTCTGACTACAGAGTGATACTGGGGTGTTATCGGTAGCATCTGTATCAACAATCATTAATGTCTCTGGCAACTTAATTTGCAAGACGTTATTTTCATGTCATGAAACCAGATCTTCCTTCCAAGAAGAAAATACCATATCCTATCAGCAGGTCACTGGACCGTTATCTGCAGAAACACAACCGCAAACTCAATATCCACTTGCAATATGAAGATTTGCTGAGGTATCACGAGTCATTACCTCTACTGGATCTGGATAATGAGGATACCCTGTGGCGGACGGTTTACTATCATGATCAGGATCAACAGGAGATCAACAGGGACCTCAAGCTCATCTATGCGTTTTTAAAAACTGATGGGGATGTTGAAGTGATCGAACACCTGTCCATTGCCAGGATAGACTACTGCACTTTTGGCAATACTCAGCCTTTCCGTATCAGGATCATTAATCGCCTCAATGACAATTATGATCACTTTTATATCAAGCGTGCAGATGCTTCCAGGGTATATGGTCTCGAATTGGAAAATCTCGTATCACCTAATAACTTTCATTACTTCCTCAACCGGGACACCTTGATCGAAGAACATATTCCCGGGATTCCGGGTGATGTGTTTATGAAGCACAATCTAGATGATAATGAGTTCAACCAGATCCGGATGGCAAAGGAATTTATCAAGTTTAACGAACGCTGCTTTGTTCGACTATTGGGAGATATGCGCTCCTATAATTATGTGGTGGACATCACTCCTGACATTGAAGGGTCGCAGTTCAGGATCAGGGCCATTGACTTTGACCAACAGTCCTATGAAGGAAGAAAGAGCTTCTACCTGCCACAGTATTTCAAGGACAACAATCCCATTATTTTCCTGGGTATTCAGCACATGCGTGCCAAAGCGGTGAGTCAGTATCAGCTGGAAGAACGAAGTCTGATCGTAGCCAGGGTCAAAACTACCCAGCGCCGACTAAGGGAGTTGTTTGAGATCATGGTGAAAGATACCTTGTCCTCACCCGAAAAGATTGCCCAATTGCGCGATGAATTGCAACAACACCACAATACCCATGCTTTTGACAATTGTCGCAGTATGGGAGAACTCGTCCGGACCAATTTTCGACTACTGCTTCAGAAGGATTTCAAACAGAGTCTCGAACTTTAGTTCCGGCTTATTCAAATTCTACAATGGCCTCAATTTCTACCGCAATATTACTGGGGAGTGAGCCCATTCCCACAGCTGCCCGGGCATGCTTCCCTCTCTCGCCGAAAACTTCCACCATAAGGTCAGAGAACCCGTTGATGACACTCGGGTGATCCCGGAAATCTGGCGTGGAGTTGACCATTCCCAGCACTTTAACCACACGCTTGACTCTTTTCAAGTCGCCCAGAGTGGCCTTCAGAACAGCAATTTGATTAATGGCGGTAATTCTGGCAGCTTCATAACCCTCTTCAATGGTTAAATCAGCACCCACCTTTCCTTCGATATTTGTCCCATCAGCCTGAAGGGGCCCTTTTCCGGCCAGAAAAATGAGGTTTCCCGTTTCCACAGCGTTAACATAGTTGGCAACCGGAGAAGAAGGCTCCGGCAACTCTATGCCCAATTCCCTGATCCTGGCTTCAGGATCATAGTCACCAGCCTGGGCTTTTACAAACGGTGTCTCTGGGTCAGGACCATTGGATCCGCATGCTGTGAATACCAGGCAAACCAGGATAAAATAAAAGGTTTTCATGGCTCTTGAGTTTTCATTTTCTGTGCATCAGTGAGGATCTCCCTGATGCGATGTGCTACAATTTTTTCTTCCTTGGGATTCATCATCCATGTGGTGATCCCGACATATTCATTGTTTCCCACTGTTTGAATAGAAGGATGTCCCATACGCAATTGCTCCCGTAGCTCATTCGTGGTGATATTGAGTTGGTCTGCATCCCATCTAAGCCTCAGGGAAGGGACATGGTTGGCAATAGGAGGCACGTGAATCTCTGCTTCCACTCCTTCGATGGAGGTTGCTTCATCAGCGATGTGCTGTACCTGCGACTCCCATAATTTCCAGTCAGCCTCATGATCGCGGTTGACAAAATTTTCCACGGCAACCATCATTCCCAGTACCTCTTCTTTGTTGACTTTCATACCTCGACCAACCGTATCACCACGTGGAGCGGCACTCAGGCGGGCAGCTGCAATAAGATCCTTTTTGCCCAGGAGCAGTCCTGCACTTTGGGGACCACGCATACCTTTTCCACCACTGAAACAAACCAGATCGAAGCCCATTTCTGTGTACTTCCACAGATTCTCTACCGGTGGTACATCAGCAGCACAGTCTATCATAGTTGGGATGCCGTGCTTTCCTGCAATCTCAAGAAACTCCTCATATTGGACCTCACCTACTTCATTGTTGTTGTTGAAGAACCACATCATAGCTGTCTGATCATTGATGGCATTCTCCATCTCCTCTGCTGTTTCCACTTCCACCAGTTTGACCCCGCAGTTTTTGATCGCATGGGCATACCCGATGACATGGGATTTCTGCAGTATAACCTCACTCTTCATCCCGGTTAGATCAGTAGGAATGCGTTTGGCTTTTTCCGAGTCCAGACCAGTAAGTACACCGGCTGTACCCAGAGTGATGGCTGAAGCAGCACCCGCCGTAACTGTGGCTGCTTCACAACGACACAACTCGGCAATTCTTGCTCCGGCCTTATCCTGTAGGTCATCAATGTTGACATACTGATGGGAAGCATAATTGATGGCTTCCACAACCTCTTCGCGCATTAAACAACCGGACATGGATGTGTAAGTACCGGCTGCATTGATAAAGGTTCTGACTCCAAGTTCCTTGAAGTAATCCCTTCTCGCAACAGCGGTAGCTTTACTCACTGCAGAGGTGTATTGACCTCCGGCAAGGAAACCTCCAATGAATGGGACCGAGGACATAGTCCTGAGCAGGTGGCGACGACTAATCATAGTTTCAACTTTTAAAGGTTAATGAAAGAAGCAGATCATTCTACAGCCTGATGTTAGTCAACAGCGGCTATACAATCAATTTCTACTAGCGAATCTCCGGGGATGCCTCCATAAGCAGCTATCGTGGTTCGCACTGGTGGATTGGCGCCAAACCTTCCTTTATACACTGCATTCATACCGTGATAGTCATTCAGATCGTGCAGGTATACATTGACCTTGAGGACTTGTTCCATACTCGATCCATGCTTTTCCAGCTCTTTCTGGATTTCATTGAGTACATGGTCGGTATGGGCTGCAATATCACCTTCGAAATGGGCACCTTTCCCCGCGACATACAAGGTGTTTCCATGTTTGACTCCACCAGAGAATAACGGAACATCCTGTTCCATTACGATGTCACCAACAACTTCTTTTTGAGAAGCAGCAGGGGTGGATGCCAGAGTTTTGGCAGCACCTATACCAAAAAAGGCAGTCATGGCTGCTCCCAGTTTTTTAAAGGCAGATCTTCTGTTTGTCATTTTAATTGTCATTTTAGATTTAGTAGATATTACCAATGTCGTTTTTCCAATAATTTTTGCACTTCTTCTTTTGGCACCGGCAGCTCATCTATATGATCTTCCAACCATTGTGAGAAATCTCTTTCTATTTCATCACTCCACTTGGCATCAATTTGACCTGGGGTGTATTTTCCTTCTTTCAATCGGGCAATGCCAAACATATCTCTCAATCGTATTACTTCAGAGGTAGTTACTACCTGCTCAGCCAGGTGGGCGGGAACAAATAGGACTCCTTCCTTTTTTGCCAGTACCACATCTCCGGGTAGTACAGTGGCACTTCCGATCCTGATGGGAACATTGAGTCCACCCAACATCATATCCTTGATAAAAGAAGGGTGAAAATCACGTACAAAGGCATTAAAACCTTCAATTTCCGACAATCCGGCGAGATCTCTGCTGGAACCATCGAATACCACACCATTGCCTGACTTGGCAAATATCGAGTTGCCCAGGTTGTCACCAATCAGGGTTCCATCCTTGATCTTACCAAATCCGTCTGCCACATAGACATCACCCGGGGTCAGCATATCGATAGGCCAGGAATTGGGATTACCTATTCTGCCATCCTTCTCTCCTTTTTGCCTTACCATTTCATCAACATCAGGACGCTCAGGCATATACTGGGCGGTTAGCGCTCTTCCTACCACCGGAACATCATCGTGAATCATTTTCCAGTTTCCTTCAAACTGATTGTGATAACCTTCACCACGAATAACGCCCCAGGCTTCTTCAATGGTCACAGATTTCATTCTTTCCAGAATGGCATCTGGCACTTTGGGCCTTCCATCTTCAAATCTTTCTCCTTCCCATTTGGCAGTCAATGCAATCATCTGATCCCTGGAAATAGTTTGTCCGTACCCAATGGCAGTTACCATACTCACCAGGAATAAACTCAACATCAATTTCTTCATAAAACCAATAAACTTTTTTGTGTTAGAATCTCAATTTCAAATCACGGGATACTTGCTCCAGTGGAACCCCGAAAATAATAAAAAGCAGCATGGTGAATCCGGCAGCAACCATTTTGACCAGCGTGACACAGGATCAGCTCGATGATCAGGTGTCAATTGCCGGCCTCATTCTCAAAACGGGATTCCCATATAGGTTTTGAAATTCCGTTGAGGTCCCATACTACGGTGCCGTCACGCAGTGTCAATTCACAAATAAATTTCCTATTTCCCTTCATGGTCCAACGGTTGGTGTCGATAAAACCAAAATCCCCTTCAACAATTCTCAACAAGGCAACATCTGCTCCCGCACCCGGTGTCAGGTGGCCCAATTCAGTTCGTTTGATAACCTGGGCAGGTTTCCAGGTCGATGCTTCAATAATCTCCTGGACTGACAGATCAAGTACCAGGAATTTAGACATCACATTGGCCATGCTTTTCATTCCTCCATTCATACTCCCGGTATGAAGATCCGTACTAATGGTATTGGGCTTCATACCTTGTGCTATTGCGGGCACAGCCTGATCCCAGGTGAAACTGCCACCTCCGTGACCAACGTCCATGATGATTCCTCTTTCCTGAGCTTTAAGGGTAAATGGCTGTAATTTGCCCACATTTTCATCCACAATATGTTCTCGATTGCGGGTTTGCCCAAAGCAATGAGTAAAGATGTCACCCGGTCGCAGCTTTTCCATAAACAGTGTTTCCAGAGAAAGCGGGGGATCGTATCCACCGAAATCGACCATTACCGGAATATCAGCCAGGGTACCTGCTTCAACCGCCCGCTCCACAGGAGTCCATTCAGGACCATAGTAATGTGCCACCTTAACTCCCACCACATACTGCGGATATCTCTTTGCCTCCATAGCGGTGAGTTTGGCGTCCATATCCGCCAGGTTTTGTTCGACAGCACCTCCCGCCATGCCCGAACCGACAATATTGAGAAAGGAGAGTACCCTTGTCTTGGAATGATCAATAGTTTGTTCTTTGAATGTCTTGAAATTTTTCCAGCCCGCTCCACCAACATCAACTACCGTAGTCACACCCGACCGAAAGGTAAAGCCATCAGGAGGTAAAGCAGTGTAACTATTACTGAGGTAAGCTCCGTCGACTGTACCGTGAAAATGGTGTCCGTGGATATCGATGAGTCCCGGTACCACATACATTCCCGTAGCATCGATCACCTGAAATACGCCTTCAGGAGAAATGTCTTCTGCGACTTCCAGCACTTTACCATCATCAATGGTGACATCCATGACACCGTCGATGTTGTTCTTAGGGTCAATGACATGACCACCCTGGATAAGAAGATCGACCTGTTGGGATACAGCGCATGTCACAGCGATGAGGATAATAGATAAGACTAGTAGATATTTCCGCATAATTTTGGGTTTTATAAATTGATAATTATTCTGGCATTAGCATTTTGTAGCCTCTTCCCGGGTATTTGGCCTCAAACACCTCGACACATCCCCGGTCCTGAAGGGTAATATAACAAGTTCGACCTTCCGGTCCGCCAAAAGCGATATTTGAAGGCTTCGTTCCTTTCATCTTAACTTCTTCGATGAGTTTGCCTTCAGGTGAAATAATAGCCACCGTTCCCTTGCCATGGCGGGTTATATATAAATTACCTTCCACATCACAGCGCATTCCATCCATCCCAAAGTCCCCAAACTCTGTCAGTAGCCGTTTGTTTGAGATGTTTTTTTGACCGTCCAGGTCATATACCCATACCTTTCTCTGAACACTTTCATTTACATACAGCCTGCTTTCATCGGGACTTACCTCCACACCATTGGTTGTACCCATGTCAGCCTCCAGAAGCGTAGTGCTACCATCACGGTTGATCCGCCAGAGCTGACCTGTGCCTGCACTCCAATTGGGATCGCTGGCGAATAAGGTTCCATCCCGGCAGATAGCCAGATCGTTGGGTTGATTCATCTTAGGTTCGTGCGCATATACCGTTATTTTTTTGCCCTGAGGCTCTATCTGTAAGACGTTATGTCCTGTATAGTCGGCAACGTACATGACTCCGGATTGATCAAAACGGATCCCATTACCGGTACTACCTTCAGGAAGCTTTACATAAAGACTGGCTTTGCCATCAGGTGTAATCTTACCTATGGTTCCCTGTTCCCTGAAATTTACCGCATAAATAGATCCATCTTTATCGACGGCTGGTCCTTCAATACCACTTGTAAAGCCTTCAGGTTCGGTGAAATCCATACTCTTATAGAGATCCTGAGCGTCAATCATTTGACAGGATGCCATTGACAAGTAGCAGCCAATGACTACGGAAAGGGAGTGAAATGTTTTCATAAGGATTTATTCTGGCAACAAGTTAGTATTTATCTACTCAGTTCACTTTCTCCTTTTCTTCAGCAAGGTTTTCACTGGGGCCGAAATTCATATTTCTACCAAGATAAACCAACACATCCTGGTCCCGCGTCTGAAGTTGGGATAAATCCCTGGGGATCATCGCCAGTTCTGATTTTTTGGTCCAAATAAACAAAGGAACTGCACTGTCATCTTTACGCATAGCGGATAATATATCCAGCAGGTGGTCCTTGTTAACGATTGACACTTCATGAATGGTGGGAAAATCCCTTGCTGTCTCCATCATGGCAAGGTGATCATCAAATGGAGGGAAAATATCTGCCTGGTCTTCAGATGTCATTAAGTTCTCGTTGCCAGTATCTACCATGTATGTCCCTCCCTTGGTAAAGTGCTTTCGGTAGTCTCTCTTGGCAGTTTTATTAACCTCTGAACTGCCGGTCAAAGCCAAAAGGTAGGACATGTTTTGTAACGACATGATCTCGTTTAGGTCATCAATGAAAATGTTGGCTTCATGGGCTTCCAGACCCAGACTTTGGGCATTTTTAACATGAGTGGAATTCACATCGATAAAAACAACTTCCTTACCTTTTTTCTGAAGAAAACTACCTATTAATCTTGCCGGGGCGTTAGCACCAATGATCAAAACCCCTTCCCAACCCTTAAGCATAACGTTTAAGGCACTGGCCAGAGGGCGGGTAGTGGTAGCTGTGAGAAGAACTGTTCCCAGAACGATCATAAAAACCAGCGGTGTGATATATTCAGCATCGGCAATGTTCTCGTGAACAAGTCTTAAACCAAACAGGGAGGCAATACCTGCTGCCACAATCCCTCTCGGACCGACCAGGGAAATCAATAACTTTTCATTGAATTTGAGGTCTGATCTTGCTGTACTGACAAATACACCCAGTGGCCTGAGCACAAACATCACAATCAACAGGATGGAAATACTGCGCCAGTCATTAAGGAGGTAAAGTTCCTCCAGGTTGATATGAGCCGCAAGAATGATAAAAAGGATGGAGATCAGCAGAATACTAAGGGATTCCTTAAAATCAAGTATGTCCTTAAGTTTGGGCATATCCATGTTACCCAGGACGGTTCCCATCACCACCACCGACAGCAGGCCCGATTCCTCCCTCACCAAATCAGAAAAGACAAAGACCCCCAGTACCAGCGCCAGTGTAAATACGTTGAGCAGAAAGTGGGGTATGAGATCCTTCTTGACCAGGTAATAAAGGAGAAATCCTGCAATAGCTCCGATCGCAATACCTATCAGTATGATTTCCACAAAACTCAGCAGAGCATGTGGGGTGAAATTAATGGCACCGCGATTGGACAAAATAAACTCAAATACCAGGACTGAAACAAAGGCTCCGATAGGATCTATTATGATACTCTCCCATTTCAGTATGGTTGCCAGGTTCCGTTTCAATGGAACATTTTGCAAAACGGGCGCTATCACGGTAGGGCCGGTTACAATGACCAGGGCGCCTATCAAAAAGGCAATTCCAACTCCGAGGTCCAATAAAAAATAGGTCGCCAGCCCGGCACCGATAAAAGTGATGGCAGAACCTACACTGATCAACCTTAAGATGACCGGACCAAGTCCTCTGATCTCCTTGCGTTTCAGAGTCAATCCACCTTCAAATAGGATGATCCCGATAGATAATGAAATGAAATCAAAGAAATACTCCTCAGGGATAATTCCAACTCCGGTCTCCGGATTATAGATTGGCTCCAACCATTTTTCACCGCCACTGCTCCACAATGTAGAGATCGGACCTACCAGTAATCCGAGTAGAATGAGAGGCAGAATGGCAGGTAGCTTCAGTCTCCAGGAAAGCCACTGTGCTCCAATTCCAAGAATGACAATTCCGGCTTCTTCTAACATAGGATGATTTTACCTGGGCAATTACGAGCTAAAATAATATTATCTGCCGCATATATGGGAAGTGAGTGTAAGCTGAAGTACCTTTATTTTAAAGTTCACTTATTCGGAACCATGTGATCGACTTTCTATGACGGGTTTCCGGACTTAACTACAATGCGTTGACTGGCAAAAAAGTTTTGGTGGTGGGAGCAGGAGTTTGGGGTGCAAGTACGGCCCTGGCTTTTCAGAAGAAAGGTTATGATACTATGCTTTGCGACATGTATGGTCCCGGCAACATATGGTCCGGATCCGGTGGGTTGTCTCGCATCATCCGGTTGGGGTATGGAAGTGATTCCGTCTATGTTGATCTGACAGCCAGATCTTTTCAACTGTGGGATCAGTTATTTGTCAAGACAGGACAGAAACATTACAGAGAGACAGGATTACTTTGGTTATTCAAAGGATATGACGCCAGTTATGCTGAAAATTCAGTCGAACCGATTCGGAGACATGGATACAAGATCGAAGAACTGAATGTAGCTGAGGTGGCAAATGATTTTCCTGTCTTTGATTTTCAAGACATAGACAGGGTTTTTCTGGAAGAGAAAGCTGGCATTCTTTACGCCAGCAAATGTTGTGAGGACCTGGTGCATCACTTTGTGACTCGGGGTGGTCAATATATCCGGGGTCAAGCCTCTATTTCAGATATGAAATCTTCCAATGCTGTGATCAGGATTGATGGCGAAGTTGTGAAAGCTGACTTTTCGGTCTGGGCATGTGGACCCTGGAATCGCAAGATCTTTCCCGATGTGCTCGGAAAGGTCTCCTATATATCGAAGCAGGATGTCTATTACTTTGCGGTACCAGCCCGTCAAACCGGGTTGTTTTCACCTCCGCGAATGCCGGTCTGGTTTGAGTACGACCTGGATTCTCCCTTTTATTATGGCATGCCTTATCACCTCAATCAGGGGGTTAAACTTGCTTATGATGACAGATCCGAGGAATTTGATCCGGATCATGACGATCGGCTGCCATCGGCACAACATATGGAGAATGCCCGTAGCTATTTGACCCGACGTTTTCCATCACTATCCAATACCCCCGTCCTGAATGTCAGGGTATGCCAATACGAAAACAGTCTTGATGGTCACTTTATCATTGACCGCCATCCCCTGAATGATAAGGTCATCATTATGGGTGGTTCCTCTGGTCATGGTTTCAAGATGGGCCCGGCCCTCGGTGAGATGGTGGTGGATTGCCTAGATTCCGAAAAAGTATTTCCGGCTCCTTTTTCCCTGGATCGATTTGAAGAGGGTAGTTCGATCAGATCCCAGTTTTCCGCCTGACAAGTGTTAATGAAAAGAGAAAATACTTTCCGGAGATACCAATTCCGTGAAAGTGGGCATTCTTTGTTTGAAATAAATGGCTCAACCTGTGACCCTATCGCTACACTGCTGGAAGTTCCTACTGGTTGGATTGTTAATGCTTGGTTGTCAGCGGAACCTTTTCCGGCAGGCAGAACCAACTGCTGCTCCCACCCTGGAGGATGTGGCCAGGTCCGTTCTTGGTGAAGGTTACCAGATAGTTACTAATACCACTGAGGATTTTGCGCTGGTGTATGCCACAAAGAAATTGAAGCCCCGGGATGTTTTCCCGTCCGTTGAGTTTTTCATTTATGATCTGGAGAAAGCAACTATCACCTTTAAAAGGTCTCTCCCCCAGGGTACCGTAGAATGGTTGAGTCAGGATGTTGTCGGATACCGTTACTTGTCTGGTACGGTAGAGCGACAGCGTGAGCGCTACACCTACAATGTGAGGACCAAACAACAAGACCAAACCCATGAATAAAGTACTACCTTTTCTGTCAATACTCTGTGTTGTCCTGTGGACCGGATGCCAGAAGCCAGGCAGTGATGCGAATGACGATATCGCCAACGAGACTGTGGATTGGAGAAAAATGGATGGACCGGAGAGGTTTCAGGCATACCATCAGTTGATTCGTACCAGAGCGGATCTTGCGGTACCGGAGTATCGGTCGGGTGATTTGCGTCGTGCCTATGAGGATGCGGTTAGCAGGATTAATCCCAACAAGAGAAACAGTCCATTGCCCTGGATCGAGCGGGGACCCGGAAATGTGGGTGGCCGCACTCGGGGATTATGGGTGGCACCGAATGACACCACACTGATGACCGTGTATGCCGGCAGTGCGGGAGGGGGGATATGGAAGACTACCGACGGTGGCTCCACCTGGCAAAACCTCACTGAAGACATTCCCAATCTGGCTACCACTACCATTGCCGGTAGCTCGGCCAATCCACAGGTCCTATATGCAGGTACCGGGGAAGGATTTGGAGCATCCCGAAATATTGTGGGGCAGGGCCTACTAAAGAGTACCAATGCCGGTCAGACCTGGGAGCCAATAAGTGCTACGGCTAACCTCGACCAGATTGCAGTGGTATACCGTATCGTGGCCAATCCGGAAAACGAAAATGAATTTGTTTTTTCTTCGCTGATTCACCCCAGAGCACCATTGGGTGATAGCATTTCTCACATTGTGAAGAGTGAGGATGGTGGAGAAACCATTCGTACAACTTATGCATCGGGTCGTGCCATTCAGCAATTAGTTGCTCATCCGAATAGTTTCAGGACACTCTATGCTGTGGTTAATGGAGGTGGAGTCCTGAAAAGTACCAATGCTGGGGATAGTTGGAATTCGTTATTTGCGATTGATACTTTCAGGCGCATGGAACTGGCCGTCTCACCATCAGCCACCGACGTAATGTATCTGGCGGGTGAAAGAAGGGTAGAGGAAGATGTCAACTCATCGGTATTGCTTTGTTCACCCAACGGAGGGCAGAACTGGTACCGGGTGATGCACGACCGGGATCCGGAAGATTTTGGTGATTGGTTTCAGGGGCAGGGTTGGTATAATAATTCCATTGCAGTGCATCCATATGATAGCCAAACTGTGTACGTTGGTGGAGCCGGTCCAATCTTAAAAATTAGCCTGAGTGAATTCGATACTTTAAACCAGGAGTATCTGGCTGAGATGGAACCTTTGACGGATGGATATGGTAACTACCGTGAGGGTTATTCCGATGCCAGTTCTAAGGGAGTACATGTAGACCACCACAACCTACTTCTGGTTCCGTCTGACCCTGCGACCAAGAGTTTTCATATTTATAATGCCAATGACGGTGGAGTGGCTATTTCGACGGACAATGGAGAAACCTTTCTTCAAACAGGTGCTTCTTTTTCAGAAGAGTGTGCCGACCCCAGTTGTCGTGAGCTTCGTCGGTTTCCGTATGCCACCGGCTATAACACAAGTCAATTTTATGGGGTGGACAAAGCCAATGGACAGGACCGTTACGTGGGAGGGACACAAGACAATGGCAGTTGGGTGTCAGGAGGGAATCCGGGACCGGAAAGCGAGTGGTTAAGAGCTCCGGGAGGTGATGGATTTGAAGCGATCTGGCATTATCATGATACTCAGAAACTTATTGAAACTGCCCAGTTCAATACTATGATTCGCAGTGATGATGGTGGTGAAACCTGGCGACTATTGTCTCCTCCGGGTGAGGGTCCCTTCCTAACCAGGTTGGCGGGTTCGCGTCAGGAGCCGGATCTGATTTTTTCTGTTACTGAGCAAGGGCTGATTCGTTCATTGAACTTTGGGGACGACTGGGAGACCATCACCATGCCCGATGTCTGGAAGTTTCAGGGACTGGCTACTCCCGTAAGGGTTTCCCTGGCCAATCCCAATATAGTATGGTCAGGTGCAGGCCTGAGCAATTCATCGGGAGTCGTTGTATCCAGAAACCGGGGGACAGTATTCGATCCAATAGAAACCTATGATCAGGCTGTTTTGGGTGTGATGACCAACCTGGCAACTCACCCTAGTCAGGACAGTACCGCTTATTTCCTGTTTTCACAGGCCAATGGTCCCAAGGTGATCAGAACCACTGATTTGGGCAATACCCTGGAGGATATAAGCGGATTCGATGACAATAGCCTCTCCAGCGATAATGGATATCCCGATGCGGCCACCTATAGTCTGCTGGTGATGCCGTATGACGAAAATATACTTTGGGCAGGAACCGAGATCGGCCTCTTTGAAAGCACCGACAATGGGGCATCATGGCACTATGCCGATAATGGATTACCTCCGGCATCGATCTGGGATATGAAAATCGTAAATGATCAGATCATATTAGCCACTCATGGTAGGGGAGTATGGACAGTAACGCTGCCGGAGTTGGAGGGTTACGAACCCAAGGAAGTGACTTTCCTGAGTCCTGGTGTGGATGTTCGTGATTATGCTTTCGATGGAGCCATAAGGGGTATGCTGCAGCTGAACTCTGGTTATGATTCTTCTATAGTGGATCTTGCTTATGTGATGGATGGGGATACACTGGAGGAGAGATTGCCAATTGACGGAAATGATGCACCTGGGGAGGTAGCATTAAGTTATGATTTGCCGGTAGAGTTTGGCGATACCATGATCCCGGTTGAGGTTGTTTTGAGGTCGTTTCAGGAAGGAGTATACCTTGATGACCGGAGTACCGTACTGGCTTTTTCTGTCAATGATGAGCCAACTAACGATTATTACAATGACTTTGATCTGGGAATTAGAGACTTTGCCAGACACCAGTTTGTAATAGAGCAGCCCGCAGGTTTTGACAATATTTCACTAAACACACATCATCCCTACCGGGGTAACGATCAGTATGTAGCAGTTTTTCAGAGGCCGGTGGTGGTAGGGGAGGAGGAGACAGAGCTGGTTTTCGATGAAATCGTGTTGGTGGAGCCTGGAGACAGTGAACCATTTCCTTCGTCAGAGTTTTTTGATTACTGTCTCATCGATGCCACCGCAGATCGAGGTGCTACCTGGCAGGTATTGGCCGGTTACGATTCCCGGGATCAACATGAGTGGTTGGATGCATACGATGAAAATCCTTTTCAGCGAAATCCGGATCTTGCCATACAGCGACAGCTTGATCTTTCAGAAATCTTTAACCCGGGTGATACTGTTTTTATCAGGTTTAGTTTGATTTCGGATCCTTTTGTGGAAGGCTGGGGGTGGCAGATCGACAATTTTGGCATTGGTGAGATGACTACATCTACAACAGCTTTTTCGGACGAAGATATCGAGATGCGGATTCTCGGGAATCCTTCCTCTACTTTAAACCTGGAGATCAGATCGGATCAATTGCTTTCCGGCACTTTGAGCATTATTTCGCTGAACGGACAAAGGGTCTATGAGCAACCGTTTTCAGGCGTGAGAAATGAACGGATCGAAGGTCCGGGAGCCGAACTTGCACCTGGGATGTACCTGGTTGTGATTCAGACTGACAATTTTGGAAAAACCCTGAAATGGCTGAAGCAGTAGCGGTTATCTCCGATGTTGACTGGTTGGGTTCTGATCGTCCTTTTAACGCTTTTTAGAACCTCCCTGTTCTTTGGTTAAGAGAAACTTAAAACGGGTTGGCTTAAAACTTTGTATGCCTGAATTGTGTCTTTAGTGTACAGGAAAAACAAGAAAAAAGAGTCAAATATTCTATATGATAGAAAGGTTACCTAAGCAATTTTGAAAAACTGAATTTTAAAACAAACTGAAAATGAGAAACGTAGTTTTATTTGCATTTGCGGTTCTCCTTGGAGGTGCGATGATGTTTGGGGGCTTAAAATATTTGGATCTAGGAATCTCCCCTCAAGTTGTATCCTCTGCTTCGGAAACCCCGGTACACTATACCGTAAATAGTGACACTCGATATGGCCTTAGTGAAGCTCATGATTTCACCCTGGCTGCAGAACATTCCTTGCCTGCTGTAGTACATATAAGGTCTTCCATAAGAGTTGACAATAGTGCATCAGCACAGCCCTTTGATTATCGGATGTTACCAGATCCCTTCCGGGATTTTTTTGGAAATCCGCAAGAGAGATCACCACAGCGTGAACGGCCGATGCGACAAGGTTCGGGGTCAGGCGTAGTTATCAGTTCTGACGGGTACATTGTTACCAATAATCATGTGATTGATGATGCCACTGAAATTGAAGTGGTCCTTAATGACAAGCGTTCCTATGAGGCGAAAGTGATTGGAGTTGATCCTTCTACGGATATTGCCCTGATTAAGATCAAGGAGAGTGATTTGCCTTACTTACAGTTTGCCAATTCGGACGAGGTCCGTGTCGGTGAATGGGCAGTGGCTGTCGGAAATCCGTTTAATCTCTCTTCTACCGTGACTGCGGGCATAGTGAGTGCGAAAAGTCGAAATATTAATATAATGCGGGACCGTGACCGTGCTCCGATCGAGTCTTTTATTCAGACAGATGCTGCGGTTAACCCTGGTAATAGTGGTGGAGCGCTGGTAAATCTTAACGGAGATCTAATTGGAATCAACACAGCGATTGCTTCTCCAACCGGAGCTTATTCAGGGTATGCCTTTGCCGTACCAAGTAACATTGTACACAAGGTCGTTACAGACTTGAAAGAATACGGTGTGGTGCAGCGTGGGTTCATCGGTGCATTGATTAGGGATGTTAATCATGCCCTGGCTGAGGAATACGATCTGAATGTGAGCAATGGAGTATATGTAGATAGCCTTACGGCTGGATCTGCGGCGGCTGAAGCCGGAATCGAAGCCGGTGATATCATTGTCAAAGTCGATGATGTCGAAACGCTGGGATCATCCACCTTGTTGGAAATGATCGGACGACACCGACCCGGTGATCAGGTGCCCATTACGGTGGTACGTGATGGCAGGGAGCGTGAGGTAGTTGTGACACTGAAGAACAGAGCTGGAAATACAGACGTGGTAACCCTGGAAAAAGATCCTGCCGCAGTCAGCATGCTCGGAGCATCGTTTGCTGATCTGACAGATGAGGAAAGAGAAGCCCTTGATGTCAGAGGAGGAGCAAAGGTAGTTGAACTGCGTCATGGCAAATTGCAGTATGAGACCAATATTCGTGAAGGCTTTGTAATTACTAAAGTAAACAGGGAGCCGGTAAAATCAGTAGACCACTTGAATGAAATCCTGGAAAACGAGGAGGGTGGCATTATGATCGAAGGGAAATATCCTGGTGATGATGAGACCCACTACTATGCCTTTGGTCTTCAATAAATAGAAACGAATTAAAGAAATTAGGTTCAGGGTTTCTTATAAGGGAGTAATCAACAGTGATTGCTCCCTTTTTGGGTTTTGGACTTCTTAAACAAAAATGGCCGGAACAAAGTCCTTCGATCTCCGTATTTGAGCTCTTGTGAACATAAATTTTGCCGTCTCCCTCTAAATCTTAGTGCCTGTACCGGTTAAAGCTATAAGTAAAACAAGGATTGTTTTGATTTGAAGGGTTATTGTTGTTTTCATGATAAGAAGGTTACATTTTATCTAAATGCCGATTATCTCTCCAAATCTGTGTTCGATAGTCATGGAGCGGTTTACCCGTTCGGGTGATATTTGGGAAAGTATCGAGGAGTATGCTTATTTTTCGGCAAATACCTTTTACCATGAGATGTTGGTTCGGACTCTATACTTTCCTTTCACTCTTCATTTTGTCTTCATCGTCCCTTGCTCAATCGCAGATCGACAGACTACAGCTTGCTGACGAGATGGAAGAAGTTTTGAATAACAGTTGCCTGGATAACTGGTATCCTCGTTGTATTGATACCGACAAGGGGGGCTTTTACAGTGATTTTGATGAGGATTGGAATCTCAGTGGAACGCAAAATAAGATGATCGTTACCCAGGCTCGTCATGTATGGTCTCTTTCGGTAGCTGCCGAATTTTATCCGGACCGGGATTATCTTTCCATGGCACGTCATGGATTTGCCTTTCTACGTGACAAGATGTGGGACCAAAAGAATGGCGGGTTCTACCAGACGGTTGACCGAAGTGGAAAGCCGATCCCTGACCCCTCCGGAGATATTACCAAGACAGCCTATGGGAATGCTTTTGGTATTTACGGGTTGTCAGCCTACCACCGGGTTTCT